>JANXVP010000480.1 GCA_025351615.1 Ramlibacter sp.
GCTACACGTACACGCCGACCACCGGCTACAGCGGCCCGGACTCGTTCACCTACACGGTGACGGACGCCTCCGGCCAGGCCTCGACGTCCACCGTGACGCTGAGCGTGACGCCGCTGCCGATCGCGGCGGCGCCGGACTCAGCCGCCACGGTCGCAAGACCGCCGGCGGCCGCAACGTCCGGCGCCGCCGCGACAAGCCCGAGGGCCAGGGTCACAGTCAGCGACCAGATGCTCCACATGCACTTTCTCCTGATGAGCGAATCGGCCACCGTCGCCGGCATCCGGGCAGCTTTATTTTGTTAGCCAGTTGATTATTTAGCCATTCAGCTAAATAGTCAACATTGTTATCAATCAAGGAGCTTTACATCGAACTGTTTGCGCGGCATCATGCCTGCTCGTTCAACAGACGGGTGCCCGAGCATGGAAGAAATGTCCCCGAAGGCGCTGGAGCAGGTGGCGTCGTATTTTCAGGCGCTTTCAGTCCTCACGCGTTTGCGAATTGTCAACTTCCTGCGCGATGGTGAACATAGCGCCGGCGAACTGGCGCTGCTGTCGGGCTATACCGGCGCGAACATCTCGCGCCACATGGCGGTGCTGACCGCGCGCGGCCTGGTGGCCCGGGAAAGCAGGGGCACCAGCGTCTTCTACCGGATTGCGGACGACTCGGTTTACGCACTGTGCGATCTGGTGTGCGGCAACATCGCACGCCAGTTTGAGCACGCCGCTGCGGACCGGGCACTGTTCGTCCAAAGCGCCGGCCGCGCAAAAGCAGCCGGCGCAAAGCGGACGCGACGCCGTGCGCGTCCCGGCACTGCTTGATCGGCCTGGAGCAGGCCCTTGCGCGTTATCCGGCCGCTCGCTTATCCGAGGGAGCTGTGTGCGTCGTGCCCAAGGCGCCATAGCGCGCGGAAGACGTAGACGCTGCCAGCCTGGCCGCAGGCCAGCTTGCTGACCATGGCCGTCGCCGCATCGAAGGCGGCGCCGGGGTCGGTCGCTTCGACCATCGCCACCATGTCGGCCGGTGCCGGTTCGGCGCCTGGTAGCAGCGGCGAAGACAACGCCTCGTCCGTGCGCAGCAGCGAGCACCGGATGATGCGTTCGCGCCCGGCCAGTTCTTGCATGCTGGAGTCGATCTGCGACAACTCCAATCCGTGCCCGGTGCAAAGGAACAGAGCGAGTGAGCCGCCCTCGCCGCGACCGGCGTCAACCACAATTTCGCCCACTCGGCGCTGCGTGTCGCGCATCCGCGAGAAGTTGAGCCGCGACCAGTCACTTTGCCGCGCCAGCGCTGTCTGATAGGTGGGTTGGCGAAAGACCTGCAGGCTTTCGGTGTCGTAAAGCGCCAGGTACGGACGGGGGCAGGGGGTGACCGCGTGAAAACGCCTGGCCCGCATGAACCCTGGGATGGCCATGCGTTCCTGCATGTGTTCACGGTCATACCAGCGGTTGAAGTCCGCCTCGTATGCCGTGTCGATGTCGGTCCAGATGGACAATTGCCCGCGGATTGCTGAAGAAGCGAGAGTCATTGGGAACGCTGTCGGTCGTCAAGGATACCGGATCGTCAGCCTTGACGGCTCTCTTCAGTACAGGGAGATGAAGGCGCTCTCGTCTTCGAGCTCCTGCAGCTCGATGCTGCGAAAGCTCCTGCACATAAGCCTCGTAGGCGACCAGAATCAGGGCCTTGGCCGCCCCTTGTCCCCTGTGCGCCTTGAAGGTGTACACGTAGTCGAAGCTCACGTGCAGGTTGACGTGCAGGAGCATCAGGAAGTACCTGGCTTTTTTTTCTCGAGATGTGAAGTGCCGGAGGCGAAGCCTGCAGGCAGCGGCAGATTTTTTTCGCATCGGCGCCGACCCTCCTGATCGGCAGGCAATCAATCGCGTGGCGCAGCAGGAAAGTGCAGCTGCTGCCGGCTGCAGAAGCTGCGGATCTCACCGGTGACAGGGTCGCGAAAGGCGATGCTTTCCGCGAGCAGCCGCAGCGGGTTGTCGAGCTCGTCACCGCCTTGCGGCAGCAGGCGCGGATAGATGCGGTCGCCCAGGATGGGCAGCCCCAGGGCCGCCATGTGCACCCGCAACTGATGCCGCTTTCCGGTGAGAGGGCGAAGGCGGTAACGTCCCTGGGCGCCGCGCGTTTCGATCAACTCGATTTCGGTCTGTGCGTTCGGCTTTTTGGCAGCGTTGTCAGGCGCCTCACGCATCTGCATGAAGTGGTCGCCGGTCACCACTGTACTGGTGCGAGTCAGCGGGAATTGCAGCAGTGCATTGCCGGGCGCGATGGCCTGGTAGGTCTTGGCCACTTTGCGCTCGGCAAAGAGGGCGTGATAACCGGCGCAGGTCGCCGGCTGCTTGGCGAACAGCACGACGCCGGCTGTCTCCCGGTCGATCCGATGCAAGGGCGTCAGCGCATCGAGACCGAGCTTGCGGCGCAAGCGAACCAGCAGCGTCTCCTGCAGGTAGTTGCCTGACGGCACCACTGGCAAGAAGTGCGGCTTGTCGGCGACCACCAGCAGGTCGTCTTCGAACAGCACGCAAGCCTGCGCCGCATTTGGAACCTCATCGGGAACAGTGCGGTAGTAAAACAGACTGCCATGCGCGACATAAGGCTGCTCTGGCGCGACACGACAGCCCGCACGGTCGACGACATTGCCCTGCGCCATCCGCGCGCGCCACGCAGCCGCGGAGATCGCCGGGAACCGTTCCACCAGGAAGTCCAGCATGCAACCCCAGGGGCCTGCAAGCAGCGACACCTTGCTGGGACCGACGCCGTCGCGCGTGGGCAGCATGGCTAGGTGACCGACCTGTCGGCCGGGTCCTGGGTTGCCTGCGCCAGCCGCCGGCCCCGGGCCAGCCGCCAGGCACCGTCCGCCTCCCGCTGGTAAACATCCTCCAGCGTGCTGGCGGTTTCCTGCAGACGGGTGTCCAGGGCCACGCGGTTGTCGAACACGAAGCATTCGCCGCGCCAGTCCCGCTGCGCATCGGGCATCTGCTGGAAGTAGTTGAGGAT
>JANXVP010000528.1 GCA_025351615.1 Ramlibacter sp.
ATGACATCTTGCCGCCCGGCAAGACCGGCTGCCCGTTCCACAGCCACCACGCCGAGGAAGAGATGTTCTTCGTCATCCGCGGCTCGGGCCTGCTGCGCTACGGCAGCGAGACGCGCAGGATCCGCGCAGGCGACTTCATCGCTTGCCCGACGGGCGGGCCGGAGACGGCTCACCAGATCGTCAACGACTCCGACGCGCCTCTGGAATTCATCTCGGTCAGCACGATGATGCCGGCCGAGGTCTGCGAATACCCCGACTCCGGCAAGATCGGCGCCTTTGGCGCCGGCACCGTGCGCCACCTCACGCGTCCGTCGCACGCGCTGGATTACTGGGACGGCGAATAGCCCCGGAGGTTCGATGGGCTGGGCGTCGCGGCATTGCGGCGCCGCGCGTGCCACTCCTACAATGCGGACAGGGGACACGAGCAGGCTCCCCGCTTCAAGACGCGACCTGCGTCCAAGTTCTGCTTCCTGAGACCGACTTCGCCGGCAAGGAGCTTGACTTGCAGAAACCCTATCCCACACCTTCCTCGGCGGCCCCGTCGGACGCGCCCGCCATGACACTGCCGCACGATGCGCAGGTCGCCCTGCTGTATCCGGGCGATCGCGCGATGCGCGACCGGTCAAACCCGGCCGAGAGCCGGTTCGCCGCCTTGTTCGAGGCCTTTGCCGCGGCGGGCATCGCCGCATGCCCAGCCGTGTACCACGACGACTTCGCCGGCGAAGTCGAGGCGCAGTTGCGCGGCATCGACGTCTTGCTGGCCTGGTGCAACCCGATCGAGGGCGGCCGGCGGCGCCACCGGCTGGACGAGATGCTGCGCCGCGTGGCCGATTCGGGCGTGCAGGTCAGCGCCCACCCGGATGCGATCCTCGCGCTCGGGACCAAGGACGTCCTCGTCGAGACGCGCGACCTGCCGTTTGGAAGCGACGTGCACCGCATCGACAGCCTGGCCCAGCTCGAAGCGCAACTTCCCCAGCGCCTGAGCCGGGGTGCGCGCGTGCTCAAACAACATCGCGGCCACAGCGGGATCGGCGTGTGGCGGGTTGAACGGGAAGCAGGCGGCTCGCAGATGCTGCGAGTGCGCCATGCCCAGCGCGCAAGCGAAGACGAGCGCATGGACTTCGCCGCGCTCGTCGATCGCATGGCACCGTACTTCGACGTCGCGAATGGCGGCCACATGATCGATCAGGCCTGGCAACCCCGTCTGGCGGAAGGCATGGTTCGCGCGTACCTGGTGGAGGACCGCGTGGCGGGCTTCGGCGTCCAGGCCGTCAACGCGCTGTATCCGGGTGCCCGCGGCGAGCCACCGCCGCAACCCGGTCCGCGGCTGTACCACGGGCCTGACCTGCCGCAGTACCAGGGTTTGAAGGCATTGCTCGAGTCGCGATGGATCGAGATGCTGCGCTCGCGCGTGGGGCTGGCGCGCGAGCGCCTGCCGTTGCTGTGGGACTGCGATTTCCTGCTGGGCGAGCGCGATGCATCCGGTGATCGCTACGTGCTGTGCGAGGTCAACGTCAGCAGCGTCTCGCCCTTCCCGCCCTCGGCGATCCCGTCGCTGGTCGCGGCTGTCCGCTCCCGACTGCGCGGTGCCCCCTGATCCTGCGGATAATGGCGCAATGAGACTCCTCCACACCATGCTCCGCGTCGGCGACTTGCAGCGCTCGATCGACTTCTACACCCGCCTGCTCGGCATGAAGCTGCTGCGTACGACGGAGCGTCCCGAACAGAAGTACTCGCTGGCGTTCGTCGGCTATGGCAGCAATCCGGATCACGCCGAACTGGAGCTGACCTACAACCACGGCGTCGACAGCTACGACCTGGGCACCGCGTACGGGCACATCGCCCTGGGCATGCCTGATATCTATGCTGCGTGCGAACAGATCCGTGCCGCGGGTGGCAACATCACGCGCGAACCCGGTCCGGTCAAGGGCGGCGACACCGTGATCGCCTTTGTCACCGACCCGGACGGCTACAAGATCGAGCTGATCGAGCGAAAGCCCGCCCCGGCCTGATCAGCGCCGGGCCGGCAGCTGGCAGGCTGCCCGTGCGAGCTGCGTGATCCGCTCCCAGTCGCCGCTTGCGACCGCATCGGTGGGCGTCAGCCACGAGCCGCCGACGCACACCACATTCGAAAGCGCCAGAAACTCGGCAGCATTGGCCTCGGTCACCCCGCCAGTCGGGCAGAACAGTACGTCGCCGAACGGGCCCTGCCAGGCTTTGAGCATCGCCGGCCCACCGGACTGTATGGCCGGGAAAAACTTCAGCGCGCCATAACCGTCCTGCTGCGCCAACAGAATCTCGCTGCCGGTCGCGACACCGGGCAGCAGCGGCAGCTCAAGGTCGCGGCAAGCCCTGCCGATGGAGTGGATGTAGCCAGGACTGACCGCGAATTTCGCTCCAGCGAGCGAGGCCGCCTGGGCATCGGCAGCGCTGCGAACCGTGCCGGCGCCAACGACGGCGTCGGGCAGTTCCCCGACGATGCGTTCGATGCATGCCAGCGCGACCGGTGTGCGCAACGTCACCTCCAGCATCCGGATACCTCCTGCGACCAGCGCCCTGGCCAGCGGAACCGCATGCGCAATCTCGGTCAGCACGATCACCGGGATCACCGGCGCATCGGTCATGACCTGCAGCGCGGTCAGCGCTGTGCCGGGTGTGTGGCGGGTCATAGCCATGTGCAGGCGCCCTCCTCGGCGGTCGTCGCATTGCGGCGGAACATGGCAAACAGCTCGCGACCCATGCCATGGCCATTGGCGCTGCGCAGTGCTTCGGGCAGAGTGGCCGGCTCGCGCGCCGCCCATTGCGCATCGGGCACCAGCGCCTGCAGCGTGCCGGCGCGCGCATCGATCCGCACGACGTCGCCGTCCAGGAGTTTCGCCAGCGGGCCGCCGGCGGCCGCTTCCGGCGACACGTGAATCGCCGCCGGCACCTTGCCCGATGCGCCGCTCATGCGACCGTCGGTGACCAGCGCCACGCGCAAGCCTTTCCCTTGCAGCACAGCGAGCGGCGGCGTGAGCTTGTGCAACTCCGGCATTCCATTGGCCTGCGGACCCTGCCAGCGCACGACGCAGACCAGCCCGTTGGCGGAGCCGGCTGCGCACGCGCTGTCCAGCTCACCGGCGGCAAAGGCCCTGAGCAGTTCATCCTGGCTGTCGAAGATGCGGGCCGGCGCTTCGATCACATGGCGGTCGTCCGGCACCGCCGACACCTTGATCACGCTGCGTCCCAGGTTGCCGGTGAGCAACTTGAGACCCCCTGTGGCGCTGAAAGGGCTGGCCGCCGGCCGCACGATCGTTTCGTCGCGCGCATCGCCGGTTTCCGTCCACGCCAGGGCACCAGCACGCAGCTCGGGGAAACATGTGTATTCGCGCAACCCGCCGGCCCGCACTGTGAGCACGTCCTCATGCATCAGCCCGGCATCGAGCAACTCGCGAATCACGTAGCCCGGGCCGCCCGCCGCCTGGAACTGGTTCACGTCGGCCGCGCCGTTCGGGTAGATCCGCGCCAGCAGCGGCACAGCCGCCGAGAGCTGCGCAAAATCGTCCCAGTCGATCGAAATGCCGGCCGAGCGCGCGACGGCGACCCAGTGGATGAGGTGGTTGGTGGACCCGCCGGTGGCGAGCAGCGCGGACATCGCATTGACGATGGCGAGTTCGTCAACCAGCTTTCCGATCGGCGTGAACCGTCTCGCCTTGACGATCCCCAGCACCGTGCGCGCCGCCTCCCGCGTGAGCGCCTCGCGCAGGTCGTTGCCCGGATTGACGAAGGCGGTGCCCGGCACGTGCAGGCCCATCGCCTCGAGCAGCATCTGGTTGCTGTTGGCGGTGCCGTAAAAGGTGCAGGTGCCGGGTGCGTGGTACGCCTCCTGCTCCGCCTTCAGCAACTCGGCGCGGCCGACCAGCCCCTGCGCCGCCTGCTCGCGCACCCTGGACTTCTCGGTGTTGGACAGGCCGCTCGTCATCGGCCCGGCCGGCACGAACACCGTCGGCAGGTGGCCGCAGTGCAACGCGCCGATCAGCAGTCCGGGCACGATCTTGTCGCACACACCCAGCATCAGCGCCGCGTCGAACACGTCGTGGCTGAGCGCCACCGCGGTTGCCATCGCGATCACATCGCGGCTGAACAGGCTCAGCTCCATCGCCGAGGTCCCCTGCGTGACGCCGTCGCACATCGCCGGCACGCCACCGGCGACCTGCGCGGTGGCGCCGTGGCGACGGGCTTCGTCCTTGATCAGGTCGGGGTAGGCGCCCAAGGGCGTGTGCGCCGAGAGCATGTCGTTGTAGGCGTTGACGATGGCGATGTTCGGCGCGCGCTCCACCACCACCTTGAACCTGTCGCCGGCGGGCAGGCCGGCAAAGGCGTGGCCGACGTTCGCGCAGCCCAGCCGGTCGGCGCCCCGGTCGCGCGCGGCGGCCTGGTCGACCCGCTGCAGGTAAGCGTCACGCGCCTTTTCGCTGCGCTTTCGAATCCGGTCGGTGACAGCGGCGACCGCGGGGTGGAGTTTCATGCGTGTGGGTCACCAGAGAAGAGCCGTCGATCCTACCCCCGGAACCCGCGCCGCAGTGTGAGCTGGAGTTACGCGCCCGATGGCCGCTGCAAATGAAAAGCGGCGGCGGTAAAGTGGCGTCATGAGCGACTGCCTGCGACCCCTGCGCGACCCCGCGCCCCTGCTCGAAAAAGCCCTGCGCGAATGGGGCGGCCACAGCGACCTCTGGATTTTTGGCTATGCGTCCCTGATCTGGCGGCCCGACTTCGAATTCGCGGAGCGGCGGCCGGCACGGGTGCACGGCTGGCATCGCGCGCTCAGGATGTGGAGCCGGATCAACCGCGGCACGCCCGACTGTCCAGGCCTTGTTTTCGGCATGCTGTCTGGGGGCAGTTGCCACGGCATGGTGTTCCGCATTCCCAGGGGCGAGGGACGCGAGACGCTGACGCGACTGTGGAGGCGCGAGATGGTCACCGCCGTTTACGACCCGAAGTTCCTGGTCTGCCACACCACGCACGGCCCCGTCACGGCGCTCGCCTTCACCCTCTCGCGCAAGAGCCCCAACCACACCGGCGTGCTGACCGAAGAGGAGTACCGGCGCATCTTCGCCACGGCCGCCGGCACCTACGGCACGACGCTGGACTACGTGCAGGCGACGGTCGACGAACTGCTCAGGCACAACATTCGGGACCGCGGACTGGAGCGGCTGCTGCGGCTGGCGCGCAGGTCCGCCTGAAAACTCACCTGGGCGGTAGCATCTTTTCGGCCCGTGCCAAATCCTGCACGGTGTCGACGTCGGTCACGATGCCGGGATCGTCGAGGTCCAGCTCGACCGCCCGCTTCAGCAGCATTTGCGCGCGTGCCACCAGTGCCGCGCCCTGGGCCCCGCGCAGCATCAGGAGCGCCTCGGCGCAGTCGGCAGCGAATGCCACCGGGTGTCCCTGCTTTCCCTGGTACCTCGGCAGCACGACGCCGTGACCCGCAAGCGCGGCTGCCACCTGTCGCAGGCTGTCCGGCCGCACCAGCGGCAGGTCGCCTGGCAGGATCAGCCAGCCGCCCGCATCGCGCGTGGCGCGTATGCCGGCAGCGATCGAATCGCCCATGCCTTCATGCCCTGCATCTTCCAGGTGCCAGGGCAAGCCGCTGGCGCGGACCGCGTCCAGCGTCCATTCGAGCACCGGCTTGCCTCCCAGCAAGGCTAGCAGTTTGGACCCTAGTCCGCCCGAGGCAACGAAGCGATCGCCCCGGCCCGAGGCAAGCACGACGATTGCCGGGATCGCCTCGGCACGACCGCTCTCGCCGCCCGGATCGCATCGGCCGTGCTCTTGTTTTTTTTCCATGGTTTCGCGACAGGTTATGGCTGAGGCTAGGCGGTTGAAAAAAATTGTTGATCAGGATAACCCTTGCCGTCTGCCGCATTCGTAAATTGAGATGTGCGCGCGGCCCGCCCGCAGCCTCCCTATACTGCCAGCGATGACGGACATCTCCCAATTGCGCAAAAGCTACGAGCGTGCCGAGTTGAGCGAACAAGCCTCGCATGCCGACCCGCTGCGGCAGTTCGATCAATGGCTGCAGGAGGCGATCCAGGGGCAGGTGCCAGAACCGAACGCCATGACGCTCGCCACCGTGGGGGGCAACCTGAGGCCCAGCACGCGCGTCGTGCTCATCAAGGGCTGCGACGAGCGTGGCGTCGTGTTCTATACCAATTACGACAGCCGCAAAGGGACCGAACTGGCGGGCAACCCGTTCGCGGCCGTGCAATTCCACTGGGTCGAACTCGAACGGGTGGTGCGCATCGAAGGCGCCGTGGAAAAGACCTCTGCAGCAGAAAGCGACGCCTACTTCTCCAGCCGGCCGCTCGATTCCCGCATCGGTGCCTGGGCCAGTCCGCAGAGCCAGGTGATTGCCGGGCGCTCGGTGCTGGTCGCCAACGCCGCGAAGTTCGGCGCCAGGTTCATGCTCCAGCCCCCGCGGCCCCCGCACTGGGGCGGCTATCGGCTGGTGCCGGACGAGTGGCAGTTCTGGCAGGGCCGGGCCAGCCGCCTGCACGACCGCCTGCGCTACGCTTTACGAAACGGCGCCTGGGTGCGCGAGCGGCTCGCGCCCTGAACCATTGCACACACGAACTGGGGTCAGCCCCGGCAGAATCGGCGGTCAACGCTTCAGGAATGCCATGAAACCGATATCAGTTCACGTCGTCGACATCGCGAACGGGGTTGTCGCCCGCGGCATGCGCGTGCAAATCGTCAGCCTGGACGACGATGCGACCGTCCTGGCCGGCACCGTCGGCAACAACGGGCTGGTCGAAGACCTGGAGAACCCCGACCATATCGCGCCGGGCCATTTCGAGTTGCGCCTGCATGTGGGACAGTACTACCGCGAGCGCGGCACCACGCTCCCGGATCCTGCCTTCATGGATGTGCAGGTATTCCGCTTCGGCCTGTCCGAAGAGACCCAGCACTACCACCTGCCGGTCAAGCTCTCGCCCTGGGGCATGAGCCTGTTCCGCGGCGCGTGATGGCGCCGCGTCAGGCCTTCACCAGGTCGGTGAAGGTCTTGCGAAATTTGGCCACCTTGGGCCCGGCGACGGCAACGCAATAGCCCTGGTTCGGATTTTTTTCGAAGAAGTCCTGGTGGTATTCCTCGGCCGGCCAATAGTTGTCCAGCGGCAGCACCTCGGTCACGATCGGCTTGCCGAACAGCATGTCGAGCGTCATCTGCCGGATCATCTGGTCGATCACCTGCTTCTGTTCGGGCGTCGTGTAGTAAATGCCGCTGCGGTACTGCGCGCCGGAGTCGTTGCCCTGCCGGTTCAGCGTGGTCGGATCGTGAATCACGAAAAAGATCTCGAGAATCTGTCCCAGGCTGATCTGCGCGGGATCGTAGGTCAGCTTGACCACTTCGTTGTGGCCGGTGGTGCCGTCGCACACCTGTTCGTAAGTGGGGTTGCGGGTCTGTCCGTTGCTGTAGCCCGACTCGACGTCGGTGATGCCGCGCACCTTGACGAAGACCGCTTCGGTGCACCAGAAGCAACCGCCGCCCAGAACGATGGTTTGAAGGTCGCTCATGCCATGCTCTCCTTGAAAGGCTGAAACTGTAGCGGGATCGCGCGAACCGCGGCGGCTACGATACAAAGACCATGGAACCCGGCGAACTCAAACCCCTGCTCACCGCCCTGCTGCTTCCCCCGGCAGGCCCGCTGCTGCTCGCGCTGCTCGGCCTGCTGCTGATGGGACGGCGCTGGCTGGGCGGCGCGATCGTCAGCCTCGTCGGCATCGTGTCGCTGTGGTTTCTCAGCTGCAATGCGATCGGGATCGGGTTGGCGCACGCGCTGTTGCCGCAGACCCGGCCCGCGGCAGTCCGGAGCGCCGCGATGACCGGTGTGCAGGCCATCGTCGTCCTGGGCGGCGGGGTGCTGGCGCAAGCGCCCGAATACGGCAAGGCCCAGCCGAGCGCGCCGACGCTGGAGCGGTTGCGCTACGGCGCCTGGCTGGCCCGCCAGACCCACAAGCCGCTGGCCTTTGCCGGCGGCGTCGGCTGGGCGGCGGCAGGCACTGGCGCTCCGCCCGAAGCGCAGGTAGCCCGCGACTTCCTGCACGACGACTACGGACTCGACCTGCGCTGGTCCGACAGCAGTTCGCGCGACACCGCGGAAGGCGCTCGGATGCTGCAGCAGGAGATGCGTCGCGACCACATCGAGCGGATCGCGCTGGTCACGCACGCATCGCACATGCCGCGCTCCGTCGCGGCGTTCGAGAAGGCAGGCTTCCAGGTCGTGGCCGCGCCCACCGGATTCGCCCAGGCCCATGGCCGTGCGCTGATCGAGTGGTTGCCGTCGACCGAGGGACTGACACTCTCGCGGGCAGTCCTGCACGAATGGCTGGGCCTGCAGTTGCGGGCCTTCTAGCCGGGATTGACGCGCAGGGTGACCGCCGGTATATTACTAACCGGTCAGTCATTAAAAATCATGCCTTCCATTTTTTCCAGGGTGCTGCCCTCTCCGACCCGGGACGTCCACGCCCGCCGCGAGCGGCGAAAGGAGGCGCGGCCCGGTGAACTGCTGGACGCCGCACTCGACCTGTTCGTGGAAAAAGGCTTCGCCGCAACCCGCTCCGAAGAAGTGGCCGCTCGCGCCGGCGTTTCCAAAGGCACGCTGTTCCTCTACTTCCCGAGCAAGGAAGAGCTGTTCAAGGCGGTGGTGCGCGAGAACATCTCGGGCCGCTTCAAGGAATGGAACGACGGGTTCGAAGCTTTCGAGGGCGACAGCGCCGACATGCTGCGCTACTGCATGAAGGTGTGGTGGGACCGGCTCGGCGCCGGCCGCGCGTCCGGCATCACCAAGCTGGTCATCAGCGAGGCGGGCAATTTTCCCGACATCGCGGCGTTCTACCAGCAGGAAGTCATCGTTCCCGGCCAGGGCCTGATCCGGCGCATGCTGCAACGGGGCATCGACCGCGGTGAGTTCCGCGTCAACGACCTCGACTATGCGATCTACAGCCTGATCGCACCGATGATCTTCCTGATCATGATGAAGCACTCGGTCGGCGCCTGCGTCGCGCAGGGCTACCCGCTGGAGCCGGAGCGTTACATCGCCGCCCAGATCGACACCTTGTTGCACGGCTTTTGCATCCGGCCCGGCGCCGCTGTTCCCGTCGGAGCCGGACGATGAACCGCCGCACGCTGCGCTGGATCGCCATCGGCGTGGCGGTACTGCTGTTCGCGGCCGTGCTGTGGCGCGTGGTCTCGGCCCGCACGGAGCAACAGGACGAGGCGGCAAAGTCAGCGGGGCAAAAAGCCCAGGCGATGGTGGAGCTGGCGCCCAGCGACGTGACCAAAGCGCAGCAGCGCGGCCTGGCGCAAGGCCTGCCGGTTTCGGGCTCCCTGCGCGCAGTGAATTCGGCGGTGCTGAAAGCCCGCGTCGCCGGCGAGTTGCAGGGCCTGACGGTGCGCGAAGGCGACACTGTCAAGGCCGGCCAGCTGATCGCCCGCGTCGACGCCACGGAGTCGCAGGCCCGGCTGCGCCAGGCCCAGCAGCAGGCCGATTCGGCCCGCAGCCAGATCGACATCGCCCAGCGCCAGTACGACAACAACAAGGCGCTGGTGGACCAGGGCTTCATCTCCAGGAATGCACTGGATACGTCGCTGAACAATCTGCAGGGGGCGCAGGCCAACCACAAGGCCGCGACCGCGAGCGTCGACGTGGCGAAGAAGGCGCTCGACGACACCTTGCTGCGCTCGCCGCTCAGCGGCATCGTGTCGCTGCGTCTGGCGCAGCCCGGCGAACGGGTCGGAATCGACGCCAAGGTGATCGAGATCGTCGACCTCAGCCGCCTCGAGCTGGAGGCGACGCTCAGCGCCGGCGATTCGATGGACGTGCGCGTTGGACAACAGGCCCTGCTGCAGGTCGAAGGCAGCGCGCGCCCGGTGGCAGCGCGGGTCGCGCGGATCAATCCCAGCGCACAGGCCGGCAGCCGCAGCGTGCTGGCCTACCTCTCGATCGAAGACGGCTCCGGCCTGCGCCAGGGCCTGTTCGCGCAGGGAACGATAGGCACCGGGCAAGCGTCCGTGCTGGCCGTTCCGCTGACTGCGGTGCGCACCGACAAGCCCTTGCCGTACGTGCAGGTCGTGCAAGACGATCGGGTGGTGCACAAGGGCGTGCAGACCGGCGCACGCGGCGAGGCGGACAACGAGACCATGGTGGGAGTGCAGGGCGTGGCGCCCGGTGCGCTGGTGATCAAGGGCAATATCGGCCCACTGCGCGAGGGAACCCTGGTGCGCTTCACAGGCACCGGCGGTGCCAACCCGCCCACGGCCGGGGCCGCGCGGTCCGGCGCGAAGTCGCCCAGCCCCTGAGCGGCAGCAAGCACTATCCGCCATGTGGTTCACCCGCGTCAGCCTGAAGAATCCGGTCTTCGCCACCATGGTGATGCTCGCGCTGGTTGTGCTCGGCCTGTTCTCGTACCAGCGGCTGAAGGTCGACCAGTTTCCGAACATCGATTTCCCGGTCGTCGTGATTACCGCCGACTATCCCGGCGCATCGCCCGAGATCGTCGAGAGCGAGGTCACCAAGAAAATCGAGGAAGGCGTCAACTCCATCGCCGGCATCAATGCCCTCACCTCACGCAGCCTGGAAGGCGTGTCGGTGGTGGTCATTGAATTCCAGCTGCACATCGACGGCCGCAAGGCAGCCGAGGACGTGCGCGAGAAAGTGGCCTCGATCCGGCCGCTGTTTCGCACCGAGGTCAAGGAGCCACGGGTGCTGCGCTTCGATCCGGCCAGCCGCGCGATCTGGTCCCTCGCCGTGTTGCCCGATGCGGCGCGGGGCGGCGGCAAGGCCATGTCCGCTGTGGAACTCACCAGCTGGGCCGACCAGGTCCTGCGCAAGCGGCTGGAAAACGTCCGCGGCGTCGGGTCGGTGACGCTGGTCGGGGGCGCGCGGCGCGAAATCAACATCTACCTGAATCCGGCGGCCCTGGAGGCGCAGGGCATCACCGCGGACCAGGTCGTGGCCGCCGTGCGCAACGAGAACCAGGACCTGCCCGTCGGCGCCATCCGCTCGCTGGCCCAGGAGCGCACCGTGCAGATCGATGCGCGGATGCAAAGGCCCGAGGACTTCGGCAAGATCATCGTGGCGCGCAAGGGCACAGGCAGCGGTGCGGCGGCTGTTCGCGTGGAGCAGGTGGCGCGCGTCAGCGACGGCTCCCAGGAGATCGACAGCCTGGCGCTGTACAACGGCGAGCGCACGCTGCTGCTGACGGTGCAGAAGTCGCAGGACGAGAACACCATCCAGGTGATCGATGGGCTGAAGAAGACGCTCGATGAAATGAAAGACCAGCTGCCGCCGGGCGTGCGGCTGGAGCCGATCACCGACGGCGCGCGGCCGATCCGGGTGGCGGTCGACAACGTCCGCCGCACGCTGATCGAAGGCGCGCTGCTGACGGTGCTGATCGTCTTCCTGTTCCTGAATTCGTGGCGCTCCACCGTCATCACCGGCCTGACCCTGCCGATCGCGCTGATCGGCACCTTCCTGTTCATGGACGTCTTCGGGTTCTCGATCAACATGATCACGCTGATGGCCCTGTCGCTGTGCGTCGGCCTGCTGATCGACGACGCGATCGTGGTGCGCGAAAACATCGTTCGCCATGTCCAGATGGGCAAGAGCGCCTGGCAGGCCTCGCTGGACGGCACGCAGGAGATCGGGCTGGCGGTGCTGGCCACCAGCTTCTCGATCGTCGCGGTGTTCCTGCCGATCGGCTTCATGGGCGGCATCATCGGCAAGTTCTTCCACGAGTTCGGCATCACCATCGTCGCGGCCGTCCTGATCTCGATGTTCGTGAGCTTCACGCTCGATCCGATGCTGTCGTCGATCTGGCACGACCCGAGCATTGGCAAAGGTGCCCCTGGACGGGTAGCGGGTTTGCGTCCCCAGGGCTGGTACGACAACACCATCGGCCGCGTCACCGGCTGGTTCGACCGCGCGACCGAATCCCTGGCGCAAGGCTACCAGTCGATCCTGCGCTGGTCGCTGGCCCACAGGCTGGCCACCGTCGGCCTGGCGCTCGCCATCTTCGTGGCCAGCGTCTTCATGGTTCCGCTGCTCGGCACCGAGTTCGTTCCCAAGGCCGACTACTCCGAGACCACGCTCAATTTCTACACGCCGGTCGGCTCGTCGCTCGAAGTGACGGAAGCCAAGGCCAGGCAGGTCGAGTCGATCGTTCGGGAATTTCCCGAGGTGCGTTACACCCTTTCGACGATCAACACCGGCAATGCGGCGGGCAAGATCTACGCGGCCGTCTATGTGCGGCTGGTGGACCGCAAGGACCGCAGCCGCAGTGTCGACCAGTTGTCAGGAGTGCTGCGCGAGCGCCTGCAGCGGGTGCCGGGAATCACCGTCACCCACGTGGGATTGCTGGACTCGGTCGGCGGCAGCAAGCAGGTCGAGTTTTCGCTGCAGGGACCGGACCTCAAGGAACTGGAGCGGCTGGCGCGGCTGGTCAGCGGCCGGATCCGCAGCATCCCGGGCCTGGTCGACCTCGATTCGAGCGTGAAGCCCGACAAGCCGGTGATCGAGGTCGACGTCCGGCGCGAGGCGGCTTCCGATCTGGGTTTGTCGGTGGCGCAGATCGCCTCCTCCCTGCGCACGCTGGTCGCCGGCCAGACGGTGGGCAACTGGCGCGCGCCCGACGACCAGACCTATGACGTCAACGTCCGGCTCTCGCCTGACGCGCGCAACGCACCGCAAGACCTGGAGCGCCTGCCGTTCGCCACCGGCAGCAATGCCGACGGCAGCACGCGGATCGTGCGCCTGAACCAGCTGGCGTCGGTGCGCGAATCGACCGGTCCCAACCAGATCAACCGGCGCGACCTGGCGCGCGAAGTGGCCATCAACGCCAACGTGGCCAACCGCTCGGCCGGCGAGGTGTCCAATGACGTCCGCGCCGTGCTGGACAGCATCCGCTTGCCGCCCGGCTACCGCTACCAGTTCAACGGCTCGGCCAAGAACATGGCGGAGTCGTTCGGCTACGCCGTCTCGGCACTGGCGCTGGCGGTGATCTTCATCTACATGATTCTCGCCAGCCAGTTCAAGAGCTTCCTGCAACCGCTGGCGCTGATGACCTCGCTGCCGCTGACGCTGATCGGCGTGGTGCTGGCGCTGATGCTGTTCCGCTCGACGCTGTCGATGTTCTCGGTCATCGGCATCGTGATGCTGATGGGCCTGGTGACCAAGAACGCCATCCTGCTGGTCGATTTCGCCATCCGGTCCAGGGAAGCGACGTTCTGGCCGGACGGCTCCGTGCGGGAGCCCGCAATGGAGCGCACCGAGGCGCTGCTGCACGCGGCACGGGTGCGGCTGCGCCCGATCCTGATGACGACGCTGGCCATGATCTTCGGCATGGTGCCGCTGGCTTTCGCGCTGACCGAAGGCTCCGAGCAGCGCGCGCCGATGGGCCAGGCGGTCATCGGCGGCATCATCACGTCGTCGATCCTGACGCTGGTGGTGGTGCCGGTGATCTATACCTATCTCGATGACTTCGGCGCCTGGATCGCGCGCAAGTGGCACCG
>JANXVP010000548.1 GCA_025351615.1 Ramlibacter sp.
ACCAGCTCAACGCCGATTACGCCGCCGCGCTGGATGAAAAGCGCTTCGCCGACTGGCCGCTATTTTTCGTCGAGGACGGTCAATACAAGCTGCAGGCACGAGAAAATTTTGACCGCGGCCTGCCGTTGGCGTTGATCGCACTGGAGAGCCGCGGGATGATGAAGGACCGGGTCTATGGCATCACGCAGACCATCTACCATGGCCCGTACTACACGCGGCATGTGGTGAGTCCCGCGCGGGTGCTGTCGGACGAAGGAGGCCGGGTCATGGCCCAGTCGAACTACGCAGTCTTTCGCACCCGGCCTGGCGACGCGACCGCGGTGTACAACGTCGGCCGCTATATCGACGAAATCGAACGCACCGAAGCCGGACTGCGGTTTCGCAGCCGGCTGTGCGTGTACGACAGCGAGATGGTCCTCAACTCGCTGATCTACCCGATTTAGTAGCGAGTGCCGGGCTTGGTCACCTGGTTGCCGATCACCCCGCCGACAGCAGCGCCACCCAGGGTGCCGAGCGCTCCGCCGCCGACTGCGTTACCAACTACTCCGCCGAGGACGGCGCCGCCTACGGTTCCCGCCGTCTGGCGGTCCACGCCCATGTCGGCACATGCCGAAAGACCCATCACCGATGCGACCGCCATGGCCGCCAGAATTTTCGTGTTCATAGCTTTCACCTTCCGAGTAGTTGCAGGCCCAACTTGATGTGACGAAGAGTCACCCGCCAGCCTATCATTGAACTTTACGGCACAGCGGCTGGGCAAGGCTGTAGGAAGATGTCGCTGCCCGCCGTGGGCGCGAGTCGGCAAACCGGCAAGAGCGCCCCCGCAGGCGTCAAACCGGCCGATTGCGTGCCAGTGGCGGGTTTTTCAGGAAATAGCGGTTGATCCCGCGCATGATCGCGTCGGCAAGCTGCTCCTGGTAGGCGTCGCTGCGCAGCCGCTCCTCCTCATCGGGATTGCTGATGAATGCCGTCTCGACCAGCACGCTGGGGATGTCCGGCGCCTTGAGCACCGCGAAGCTGGCCTGTTCCACCTTCGGTTTGTGCAGGCGGCCCACATTGCCGATTTCGCCGAGCAAGGCGCCGCCCAGCTTGAGGCTGTCGTTGATCTGGGCCGTGGTGCTCATGTCGAGCAGGGCACGAGCGACCTGCGCGTCCTGCGATTTCACGTTGACCCCGCCGATCAGGTCGGCGCGATTTTCCTTGTCGGCCATCCAGCGTGCCGCCGAACTTGAGGCGCCGCCCTGGCTCAGGGCGAACACGCTGGCGCCGCGCGCCGCGGGGGTGAAGAACGCGTCGGCATGCAGGCTGACGAACAGGTCGGCCTGCACGCGCCGCGCCTTTTGCACCCGGATGTGAAGGGCCACGAAGAAGTCGGCGTCGCGCGTGAGGTAGGCGCGCATCGGGCTGCCGTTGACCACGGTGGCGTTGATACGCTCCTGCAGCCGGTGGGCGATCTGCAGCACCACGTCCTTTTCACGTGTGCCGGCCGGGCCGACGGCGCCAGGGTCTTCGCCGCCGTGGCCGGGGTCGACGGCCACGATGATCAGCCGGTCCGTGCGTTGCGGTGCGGTCGTGGTTGCGGAGCGCGATGGCGCCGTGGCCGGGCGGCTTGCAGCCGGCGGGACAAGCGGGGGTGAGGGCGCGGGTGCTGCAGCGGGACGCTCGGTCTGCCTGGCCATCAGCTCGCCCAGCGGATCTGCAGCCGCAGGGGCTGAAGGCGGGAGTGCGGCCCGCGGGGCATCCCTGTCCCGCATGCGCGTGGCGATCAGTTGCTCCAGCGGATCGGCGGCCTGGCGCGGATAAAGGTCGAGCACCAGCCGGTGCTGGTAAGCCGCCACCGGCGGCAGATTGAAAACCTGCGGCAATGCGCCCTGCTTCAGGTCGATCACCAGCCGGACGCCCGACGGCGATCCCTGGCCGACCCGGATTCCGGCGATAAAGGGGTCGTCGGCCTTGACCTTCGCCACCAGTTCGCGCAGCGCCGGATTGAGTTCGATGCCATCGATGTCGACCGCCAGTCGCGGCGGGTCTGGCACCACCTGCTGCCTGGACAGCAGCGGCCCATCCGACTCGATCGTGACCCGGGTGTAGTCCGGCGCCGGCCAGACCCGCACCGCCAGGATGGTCGCGCCGCGTGCGAGTTGCTGTGCGCCAAGCAGCAACACCAGCGTGCCGCCCTGCAGCA
Source organism: Ramlibacter sp. (assembly GCA_025351615.1). Lineage (GTDB taxonomy): Bacteria > Pseudomonadota > Gammaproteobacteria > Burkholderiales > Burkholderiaceae_C > Ramlibacter. Next base: position 2,186 of record JANXVP010000548.1, read on the forward strand.
GGCCGCGCCGCTTCATTGCAACAGCTCCCGCCCAGCCGCCGTCTGGGCCGTCATCGTCACCTGCCGCGCTTCGTCAGCGTCGACTTCGATTCCCAGCACCAGGTCGGCCAGCGGCAGCAGGAGTCCGGCCTTTTCCGGCCATTCGGCCAGCTTCAGCCCGGGACTGGCGAACAGGTCGCGCAAGCCCGCGTCCTCCCATTCGCGCGGATCGCTGAACCGGTAGAAGTCGAAGTGCCAGATCGACAAGCGACCGACTTCATAAGGCTCGACCACTGCATAGGTCGGGCTCTTCACCCGGCCCTGCACGCCCAGCGCGTGCAACAGATGCCGCACCAGCGTGGTCTTGCCGGCGCCGAGTTCGCCGTGCAACTCGATGAACACGTTGGCAATTGCCGGCCTCCGCGCCAGCCGGGCGGCGAATGCGCGGGTCTCATCCTCGGTCGCCCAAGTCCTTTTTACAATCAGCGGGTGACGTTCAGCAGCAGTCAGATCGACGGTCCTCAAATCGTGGCGCAAGTGCGGGAATGGGCATTGGAACTCGGATTTTCCCAAATCGGCGTGTCCGGGGTCGATCTGTCCGCAGCCGAGGCGGGTCTTTCGGCCTGGCTGTCCAACGGCTTTCATGGCGAGATGGCCTACATGCAGGCGCACGGACTGAAGCGGGCGCGGCCGGCGGAACTGGTCCCCGGAACGGTGAGCGTGATCACGGCACGCATGGACTACCTCCCCGCTGCGACGCCGGCCGGCTGGCAACAGCTTGAATTCGATCGCCTGCGGCGGCCGCGGGAAGGCATCGTTTCGCTCTACGCCCGGGGCCGCGATTACCACAAGGTGCTGCGCGCGCGGCTGCAGACATTGTGCGATTCGGTTGCCGGGCTGGTCGGCCCCTTCGGCC
>JANXVP010000557.1 GCA_025351615.1 Ramlibacter sp.
ACGGCCACCGACGCAGCGCCAAACGCTTTTCAGGCCGGCGTCAACAGCGTCGGCTGGCTGCTGATCCGCTTCGCGGCGGTGATGGTTCCGGTCGTGCTGCTGATCAATGGATTCACGAAGGGCGACTGGCTGGAAGCATTCCTGTTCTCCCTGTCGGTCGCAGTCGGCCTGACGCCCGAGATGCTGCCGATGATCGTGACGTCAACGCTGGCAAAGGGTGCGGTCCTGCTGTCGCGCAAGAAGGTCATCGTCAAGCGGCTGGATGCCATCCAGAACTTGGGGGCGATGGATATCCTCTGCGCCGACAAGACCGGCACGCTGACTCAGGACAAGATCGCGCTGGCAAAGCACATCGACGTCTTCGGCCAGCCATCGGACGAGGTCCTGAATTTCGCCTTTCTGAACAGCCACTACCAGACCGGGCTCAAGAACCTGCTTGACCGCGCCGTCCTGGAGAATCTGCAGCTGCCCGCCGAGTTGAAGCTGGAGCAGGACTATCGCAAGATCGACGAGATCCCGTTCGACTTCGAGCGCCGGCGGATGTCGGTGGTGGTGTCGAAGCGCGACGAGCATCACGAGCTGATCTGCAAGGGAGCGGTTGAGGAGATGCTGGCGGTGTGCTCCCGGGTACGCGTCGGCACCAGCGTGGGTCCATCTGAGGCGCCGCTCGACGGCTCGATGTTGGCGCGTGTGCAGACGGTGACGCGGGCGCTCAACGAGCAAGGGCTGCGGGTCGTTGCGGTGGCGATGAAGGAGCTGCCGCCCAGTCAGACGACCTACTCTGTCGCCGATGAGGCGGACCTGACGCTGAATGGCTTCATCGCCTTTCTCGACCCGCCCAAGGAATCGGCCTCGCCGGCCCTCAAGGCGCTTGCCGCGCATGGCATCAGCGTCAAAGTGTTAACGGGCGACAACCAACTCGTCACGACCAGCGTGTGCAGCCAGGTCGGCCTGTCCGTCGGCGAGGTGCTGCTCGGACCCGAAGTCGGAAGCATGAATGACGAGGCGCTGGCACTTGCCGTCGAACAGCACCAGGTCTTCGCCAAACTCACGCCGCTGCACAAGGAGCGCATCGTGCTTGCATTGAGAGCCAACGGCCATGTGGTTGGCTTCATGGGCGACGGAATCAACGATGCACCGGCGCTGCGCGCGGCCGATATCGGCATCTCCGTCGACTCGGCAGTGGATATCGCGAAGGAAGCAGCCGATATCATCCTGCTGGAGAAAAGCCTGATGGTGCTGGATGAGGGCGTGGTCGAGGGCCGGACGACCTTCTCCAACATGCTCAAGTACATCCGCATGACGGCCAGTTCCAATTTCGGCAACGTGTTTTCGGTGCTGGTGGCGAGCGCCTTCCTGCCCTTCCTGCCGATGCTGCCGCTCCAGCTGTTGCTGCAGAACCTGCTCTACGACATCTCCCAGACCGGTATCCCGTTCGACAACGTCGACCAGGAACTCGTGCGCAAGCCGCTGAAATGGAACCCAGCCGACATCGGCCGCTTCATGCTCTTCTTCGGGCCGATCAGTTCGGTGTTCGACATCGCGACCTTTGCCCTGATGTGGTGGGTTTTCGGCGCGAACACGGTGGCAGGGCAGGGCCTGTTCCAGTCTGGATGGTTTGTCGTGGGGCTGCTGACGCAGACGCTGGTCGTCCACATGATCCGCACCCCGAAGCTGCCCTTTATCCAGAGCCGCGCTGCGGCTCCACTGATGGCCATGACACTCGCGATCATGGCTGCAGGCTTGTTTCTGCCGATGGGGCCGCTGGCCAGTTACTTCAAGTTGCAGCCACTGCCGCTTGCGTACTTTCCGTGGCTCGCGGGCATTCTGCTGGCCTACTGCCTGCTGACGACATTGATGAAGCGTTACTACATCCGGCATTTCGGCTGGCAGTGACGGGGAAACCTCGCACCATTGACTGACATGGATCAACTCGCGGCAGCTTGAAAGCCGTATGCTGAAATCCGCCGCTGACTAGGGAGTCCCTTTTGTCTCATTACCACGCCGTTGTCTGGATCGACCATTCCGAAGCCCACGTCATGCACATCCGCCCTGACGATGTCGAAACATCCATTGTCCGCCCGGACACTTCGCGCCCGCACCTGCATGTCCGCGCCGGAACGCTGGGCAGCGGACGCGCTCCTGAGAACCAGATCTATTACCACGAGGTCGTCGCCGCGCTGGCGGGAGCGCAGGAGATCCTGGTGGTCGGCCCGGCGCAGGCGAAGCTGCAATTGATCAAGCACATCCACACCCATGATCCGCAGCTGGCCGACAAGGTGATCGGCGTCGAAACCGTGGACCATCCCACCGACGGCCAGTTGGTGGCGTACGCGCGTAGCTATTTCGAGGCCAAGGACCGGATGCGGTAGCGCGAGCCGTCATTGGGGCCACGCGCCCGCCCGCTGGCCTGACTCGGGCGCGACAGCAGGATCTTTACCTCCTGTTGACCGGCTTGGGCCGATTCAGTCATCGGGATGCGCCTTTCGCCTACAGCGGCCGCGGGGGACCCCGCTCAACAATAGCTGGTCCATTCGCACCCGCCGGACGGGGCGAACCGTGCAACCAACTGGAGACGTTCCTCATGAACCTGAAACTCAAATCCGCACTCGGCATCACCGCCCTTGTTGTTGGCGCCCAGGCGATGGCGCAAGTCACGTTTTACGAAGGTGAAGGCTTTCGGGGCCGTGCCTTCACCACCGACAAGCGCACTGCCGATTTCGACCGCTTCGGGTTCAACGACGGCTCCGGCTCCATGGTGGTCGATCGCGGCCGCTGGGAGGTCTGCGACGACACTGACTTCGACGGACAGTGCGTCGTCGTGCGCCGCGGCAGCTACGATTCGCTGCGCAGCCTGGGGCTGA
>JANXVP010000563.1 GCA_025351615.1 Ramlibacter sp.
AGGACGCGCCGATGATCATGTTGACCGATGCGAGTTCGTCCTCGGCCTGCAGCAACGAGCCGCCCACCCTGGCCAGCGCCGGCGCCATCCACTCGAGCATTTCTGTCGCGGGGGTGATCGGGTACGCGGCGACAAAGCGGACACCGCCGCGCAGGGCGCCGTAGCCGGCGGCTTCGTTGCCGCTCAGGATCCATCGACTGGCCGTGCCGCGCCCGGCCACCAAAGGCCGCAGGCCGCGGATGTCGGCAGCGGCCCCCATGCCTGAAAGCAGGGCCTTGAGGTTGGCTTCCAGCGCAAGCTGCGGGCGTTTCCAGCTGTGGCGCAGGGCCGCGGCTAGCGCCTGTTCGGGCAGCCCCGCGAGTGCGCCTGCCAGGCCCAGCGCCAGCATGTTGATCCAGCTGCCAGGCATGGCCTTGGCCATTTTCTTGAGCGGCAGCATCACGCAACGCGCCCCGCTGGTCAGGAAGATCTCGGGCACCTCGCCGCCGTCGGCGTCGCCAATCAGGATACTGTTCGCGTGCAGCGGAATCTCGTCGGCGAAGCGGTGCACGTTCTGCCAGTCGATGGCCAGCAGCAGGTCGAAGCTGTCGTCCAGGGACTCGACCGGCGTTGGCGCCAGCCGCAACAGTGCCGCCGCCTCGCCGCCGCGGATTTGCGGTCCGCTGGTGCGCACCATCAAACCGTAAAGGCCGGCTTGCGCAGCCGCGTCGAGCAGCAGCGTTCCAGCGGTCATCACGCCGCTGCCGCCGCTGCCGGCAATGGCGATCGACAGGCCCGCGGCTGCGGGTTTGGGCACGACCGCCGCATCGCGGTTTTGCGCTTCAAGGGTCAGAGAGGCATCCACGCGTCGCTCCTGTGCATCGTATGGCTTGCAGTAAACGTTCTGCCGGCCAACAGGACCTTGACCTGGATCAAGGTCCTGCTGCGCGAGGGTGCCCACAATGGCCAAAATGCGTAATCTGGTACTGAATTACCAGATTGCGTCTCGGTGCGCACCCCGGCGCCCCTTCCTGACTGAAAGGCCTGTCTTATGAGCATCGATGCATCCCGCTGGCTGATGACCGCACCGGGAACCCCCATGGTGCGGAGCTCGTTCCTGGCCGCTCCGCAGGCCGGCGAGGTGGTCGTTGCCATCGCCGGCTGCGGCGTCTGCCACACCGATCTGGGCTACTTCTACGACGGCGTGCGCACCAAGCAGCCGCTGCCGTTGGCGCTGGGCCACGAGATCAGCGGCCGCGTGGTCGACGCCGGCGAAGGCGCCGAAGGCTGGCTCGGCAAATCGGTCATCGTCCCTGCGGTGCTGCCCTGTGGCGAATGCGACCTGTGCAAACGCGGCCTGTCCACCATTTGCCGGGCGCAGAAGATGCCGGGCAACGACATTCAGGGCGGCTTCGCCTCGCATATCGTGGTGCCGGGACGCGGGCTGTGCGAAGTCGATCCGGTGCGGCTGCAGCGCGCGGGCCTCGAACTGGCGCAGGTCTCGATCGTCGCCGATGCCCTGACGACGCCGTTCCAGGCAGTGCGGCGCGCGGGCGTCACGCAGGGCAGCCTGGCCATCGTGGTGGGCACCGGCGGCGTGGGGGGCTATTGCGTGCAGGTCGCCCGGGCTTTCGGCGCCACGGTGGTCGCGATCGATGTCGACGACGCCAAACTGGCCGCCATCAAGGAGCATGGGGCGGCGCTCACGCTCAACAGCCGGCAGCTCGATGGCAAGGCGATCAAGGCCGCCGTCAATGCCTTCGCCAGGGCCAACGGCCTGCGCTCCACCGAATGGCTGATCTTCGAATGCTCGGGCAGCGCCGCGGGGCAGCTCACCGCCTACGGCCTGCTGGTGCACGGCGCGACCCTGTCAGTGGTCGGCTTCACCATGGACAAGGTCGAGGTCCGCCTCTCCAATCTGATGGCCTTCGACGCGCGGGCGCTGGGCAACTGGGGTTGCCCACCGGAACACTATCCGGCGGCGCTGGACCTGGTCCTGGACGGCAAGGTGCAGATCGCGCCTTTCGTCGAGACCCATCCGCTGCAGGAGATCAACGCCGTCTTCGAAGCCGTGCACCGGCACGAGATCCGCAAGCGCGTGGTGCTGGTGCCCTGACATCCCACCGCCTTTTCGCAACCCACGATCCGCAATCGACAGGAGACACCATGAACGCCCCCGACAAGTTCCCCCAGACGCTCGACTTCAAGAACCACGACCTCGTCCCCGACATCGCGCGGCCCGGCGTGCGTTACGAGAAGCGCCCGGCACGCCGGCCCGACGGCAGCGTGGTCGCGGGCCTCTTCAACGCCTGGATCACGCTGGACAACCAGGCCCAGTACAACTCTTACACCACCGACATGGTCAAGGGCGTGATCCTGGCGCTGCGCGCGGCGTCCAACGCGCGCGATGTCAACTGCATCGTCTTCACCGGCGCCGGCGACAAGGCTTTCTGCACCGGCGGCAACACCAAGGAATATGCCGAGTATTACGCGGGCCAGCCGCAGGAATACCGCCAGTACCTGCGCCTGTTCAATGACATGGTGACGGCGCTGCTGCTCGCCGACAAGCCGGTCATCTGCCGGGTCAACGGCATGCGCATCGGCGGCGGCCAGGAGATCGGCATGGCCTGCGACTTCTCGGTGGCGCAGGACCTGGCACGCTTCGGCCAGGCGGGGCCCAAGCATGGGTCGGCGCCCATCGGCGGCGCCACCGACTTCCTGCCTCTCATGGTGGGCGTGGAACGGGCGATGGCGGCGTGCGTGTTGTGCGAGCCGTTTTCCGCCCACCAGGCCTACCAGATGGGCATCCTCACCGACATCGTTCCAGCCCTCAAGGTCGACGGCAAGTTCGTCGCCAACCCGCTGGTCGAAACGCAGCGGGCTTTCGATGAGTTCGGCCGCAACGTGTACGGGACGGCCAGGAGCGGCGACGCAGCCAGGGAAGGCAAGGCGCTCATGGCCCGCGGCACGGTGGACCTGTCGATGCTCGACGCAAGGGTCGAGGACCTGTGCGCCAAGATCCTGCTGACCTTCCCCGAGTGCACGTTGAAGACGATCGAGGAACTGCGCAAGCCCAAGCTCGCCGCGTGGGACCGCAACAAGGAAGGCTCGCGCGCCTGGCTGGCGTTGAACATGATGACCGAGGCGCGGTCCGGCTTCATCGCTTTCAACGAGGGCACCAGGGACGACCGCGAGGCCGACTTCGTGCTGCTGCGCCAGCAACTCGCCGCCGGCGCCAGCTGGCTGGGGACGCTGCACGACGACATCCAGCCGAAGAACAGGCGCTAGGCCATGAGCGCCGCGAGCACCGAATCGCCGCTGAAGGTCTGGCTGGAATGCGACGGCGCCCTGCTGCGTCTGCGCCTGTCCCGGCCCAAAGCCAACCTGGTCGACGCCGCGATGATCCGGGCGTTGCATGCCGCATTCGCGCAATACCGGCCGGCAAACGGGTTGCGCGGCGTGTTGCTGGACGCCGAGGGGCCGCACTTCAGTTTCGGTGCCAGCGTCGAGGAGCACCTGCCGGCCCAATGCGCCCAGATGCTGGCCTCGTTGCACACGCTGCTGCTGGCCATGCTGGAATTCCCGGCACCCATTCTTGTTGCCGTGCGCGGCCAGTGCCTCGGCGGCGGTCTGGAACTCGCGCTGGCATGCGGACCGATCTTCGCCGCCCCCGACGCGCAGTTCGGCCAGCCCGAAATCCGGCTCGGTGTCATTGCCCCGGCCGCGTCGGTGCTGCTGCCCTACCGCGTTTCGCAGCCGGTCGCC
>JANXVP010000007.1 GCA_025351615.1 Ramlibacter sp.
CGCCCAGCGCGCCGGCCACGCCGGTGAACATCGCGCTGACGCCGAACGCCAGGCTCTTGTACATGGCGTTGTCGATGCCCATCGAGGCCGCCGCCACCGGCTGGTCGCGGATCGCGATCAGGGCCCGGCCGATGCGTCCGCGCAGCAGGTTCCAGCCGATCACGAACATCACCACCGTCACGGCCAGCGTGAACAGGTAGAGCCAGCGGTCGCCATTCATCGTCTGTCCGAACAGGGTGGCGACCGGCGACTCCGGCTTGGTGATGACGATGCCCTGAACGCCGCCGGTCCAGGCCTCGAGGTGCTTGTATTTCAGCAACTGCGGCAGTGCGACAGCCAGCGCAAACGTGGCGAGCGCCAGGTACGGTCCCTCCAGTCGCAGCGCCGGCAGCCCGAACAGGAAACCGGCTACCAGGCAGACCGCAGCGGCAACCGGCAGCGTCGCCCAGTAAGGCCAGCCGAACTTGTCCATCAGCACCGCCGTGGCATAGGCGCCGATGGCGTAGAAGGCGCCGTGCCCCAGCGAGATCTGGCCGTTATAGCCGGTGAGGATGTTGAGCCCGAGCAACGCAATGGCATAGACCAGCACCATCGTCATCTGGAAGGTGGTGTAGTTGCTCAGGAAGAACGGCAGCGCGCACGCGGCAAGCAGCGCGAGTGCCACCAGCAGCACCTGGACCGGCGGGACACGGTTGGTCGAAAGATCGTTCATGGCCTCAGACCCGCGTCACGATCACTTTGCCGAACAGGCCGGCCGGCCGCACCACCAGCACACCGACGATCAGCACCAGCGCCACCGTGAGTTTGAGCTCCGTGCCGATCAGGTAAGCGCCGACGACGTTCTCCAGCACCCCCACCAGGAAGCCGCCCAGCACCGCGCCGCCCGGGCTGTCGATGCCGCCCACCAGCGCCGCCGCAAAGGCGTAAAGCAGGATGCCCGACATCATGTTCGGATCGAGGAACACGATCGGCGCCACCATCATTCCGGCGGTGGAGCCGATCGCTGCCGCCAGCCCCCAGCCCAGCGCCAGCATCCAGCCGACGCGGATGCCGACCAACCGGCTCGAATCCGGGTTCTGCGCCGCCGCCCGCATCGCGAGGCCGAGCGGCGTGAAGCGGAAGAAGACGAATAGCATCACTAGCACCACGAGCGTTACGCCGACTGCGCCGAGTTCGTGCGACGAAATGATGTGCAGACCGAACGGCGGCTCCTTCGGGAACGGGCTGGGGAAGGACTTGATGGTGTAGGTGAAGATCCAGCCGGCCATGCTGTTGAGGATGAACAGCAGGCCGAGGAACACCACCACCACCGTGAGCACCGGCGCGCGCTCCACCGGCCGGACGATGACGCGTTCGATCAGCACGCCCAGGCAGAAGGCGATCGCGATGGTGGAGAAAAACGCCACCCAGTACGGCACGCCCGCGTTGATCAGGCTCCAGCAGATGTAGGTGGCGAACATCGCCAGCTCGCCCTGCGCGAAATTGATGTGGTGCGTCGCCTGGTAGATCATCACCAGCGCCAGCGCCACGCTGGCGTAAATGCCTCCGGTCGCAAGACCGGCGACGACCTGGTGCAGAAAGGTTTCCATCGTGATCGTACGAGCCTGCGCTCAGTACCCCAGGTACGAGCGGCGCACCGCCTCGTCCTGCTTGACCTGCGACGCCGGCCCCGACAGCACCAGCGTGCCTGTCTCCATCAGGTAGGCATGGTCGGCCACCTCCAGCGCCATCGCGGCGTTCTGCTCCACCAGCAGGATCGTCATCTTCTCCTGCTGGTTGATGGTGCGCATGATCCGGAAAATCTCCTTGACGATCAGCGGCGCCAGGCCGAACGACGGCTCGTCCATGAGCAGCAGGCGCGGGCGCAGCATCAAGGCCCGGGCCACCGCCAGCATCTGCTGCTCGCCGCCGGAAAGGGTGCCGGCCTGTTGCGTCCGCCGCTCGCGCAAGCGCGGAAAGTAGCCATACATGCGCTCGTAGTCGGCCTCCACCGCCGCCCTGTCCCTGCGGACATAGGCCCCGAGCCGCAGGTTTTCTTCGGTGGTGAGGCTGCCGAACGTGCCGCGGCCATCGGGAACATGCGCGACCCCGAGCCGCACGATGTCTTCGGTCGCTCGGCCGTCGATGCGCTTGCCGGCAAAGACGACCTCGCCGCTGGTCTTGACCATGCCGCACAGTGCCCGCAAGGTCGTTGTCTTGCCGGCGCCGTTGGCCCCGAGCAGGGTCGTGATCGTCCCCTCCTCGATCGCCAGGTCGATGCCATGCAGGACCTTGGTCGACCCATATGCGGCGCGCAAGTTTTTCGCTTCGAGCAGCAAAGCCATCAGACAGCGCTCCCCAGGTAGGCCTGGATGACCTCCGGATGCTCTCGCACCTCGGCCGGCGTCCCCTCCGCGATCTTGCGGCCGAAGTTCAGCGCCACCACCTTGTCCGACACGCTCATCACCAGGCTCATGTGGTGTTCGACCAGCAGGATGGTGGTCTTGAGAGCGTCGCGGATATTGCGGATCAGGCCCCCCAGCGCCGCGACCTCCTCGTGGTTGAGGCCGGCGGCCGGCTCGTCGAGCAGCAGCAGCTTCGGTTCGCTGGCCAGCGCGCGGCCGAGCTCCACGCGCTTTTGCGTGCCGAAGGGCAGGTCCGCGACGCGCTGGTGGGCGACCGACTGGAGGTCGAGGAAGCGCACCAGCTCGCGGGCCCGGCTGTCCGATTCCGCCTCTTCGGCGGCGACGCCGGGGGCGCGCAGCGCGTTCGCCAGAAAGCCCTTGCGCGTCCGGCTGTGGCGCCCGACCTTGATGTTGTCGAGTACGGTCATGGTCCGGAACAGCGCCAGGTTCTGGAACGTGCGGCCAATGCCAAGGGTCGCCATCCGGTGCCGCGGCAAACCTTCGAGGGGCTGATTGTCGAAACGAATCGCGCCTTCGCTGTAGTCGTACAGGCGCGAGAGGCAGTTGAAGAGTGTGGTCTTGCCGGCGCCATTGGGGCCGATCAGGCCGGCGATCTGGCCGGCGGCGACGTCGAAAGACACCTTTTCGAGCGCCACGATGCCGCGAAAGCGCACAGTCACGCCCTGCACGCAGAGCAACGGCTCGCCGGGGGCGCCCGCCGGGGCCTGCACTGGATTACCCTGCAGATCCTGCATCGAGTCATCGGCTTTCCCGCACCGCGGTGCGCAAGAGGGAAAGGCATGGTTTCACAGAACCGCCGGGGGCCGGAGCGGGTTTTCCCGAGCCGGGGGGAAGCGCTCAGCGCCGCACCCCGACAACCGTCACGCCACCGATGCGGCGTCTTCGGTCTTGAACTCTCCGGGCATCACGACCTCCAGCATCTCGACGTCTTCGCTATGCGCCACTTCGCGGTGGCGGATGCCGGGTGGTTGGTACACGGACGACCCTGCCTCCAGCCGCACGACGCCCTGCCCTTCGTATTCGAACTCGATCCAGCCCCTGAGCACGTACACCAGCTGGAAGGTCGTGTGGTGCAGGTGGGGCTGGCCGGCAAAGTGCGATCCCGGCACGGCGCGGATCACATGGGCCACGACCTTGCCGCCGGTCGCCTGGTTGATGC
>JANXVP010000030.1 GCA_025351615.1 Ramlibacter sp.
GGCAGCATGGTCGGCACTCTCAAATACATGTCGCCGGAGCAGGTGCAGGGCCTGAAGATCGATTCACGCGCCGACCTGTTTTCGGTCGGAGTCGTGCTTTACCAGTTGCTTACCGACAAGCGTCCCTTCGACGGCGACAACGACTTTTCGATCATTCACCAGATCATCGGCCATACGCCGCCGCCGCCCAGCTCGTTCAACGCAAAGCTGCCGACAGCGATCGACGCGGTCGTCGCTCGCTCGCTGGCCAAAGACCGGGAGCAGCGATTCGCGACCGCCCGTGATTTTGCGTCGGCGCTGCAGTCCGCGATCCGTCGCGCGGAAGATGCGACCGTCGTGCCGCCAGCCGACCCGTTCAAGAAACTGGAAGCGGCGGCGAGCTCCCAGGGTACTGTTCCGTCCGTCGCCGGCTCCGCAACCTCAGGCACCAGTGGATCGACAGCGACGGTCACCCAAGAGCTGGAGCTGGTGTACTGGAAGGACATCAAGGATTCCGCGGAGCCGGAAGAATTCGAAGGCTTTCTGCTCCAGTTCCCGGCCGGAATTTATGCCGACCTGGCGCGGCGGAGGCTGCGCAAGCTGGCTGGCGGCGCCTCGGCCGACCAGACCGTGCTGACCGGCCAGCCGGGCGTCACCGCGCGCGAGCCCGATCCCGAGGCAACGCGGTTGCGGATCGACGCGTCAGTCCCGGTGTCGCCGCCACTTGTGGCGCCGGCCGCTGCAATCGCGTCCGGCCTGGTCGCCGCTTCGCAGGTCGCTGCAGTGGCTGCGTCGATGCCCGGACTTCAGCCGCCGCGGCAGCCCCAGCCCGAGACCATGGCGCCGCCGAGTGCTGACTCCGTTGCCGACACGGTGGCTGAACCGGTCCGGGTGCAGCCTGCTGAAAGCCTGAACGTTTCCGCTCCTGCAGCGCCAGCAGCCCACACCGACGCGACGACGGTGCCGCCGCAGTCCAAAACTCCCGCCCTCGTCCATTCGCCCGTTGCAAGCAGCGCTGCGGCTGCGGCGCGGGTCAAACTGCCAGTCGAACCGGCGAAGAGCCGGGCCGCACCACCCGCCGCCCGGAAGCTGCCGGTGGCGTTGCTGGCAGGCATAGGCGCTGTTGCGGTTGCCGGACTGGCTGCTTTCCTGGTGCTGGGCCGTGGGGGCGACACGCAGGTTGCCGCTGCGCCTGCTGCTCCTGTCGCCAGCCGGCCGGCTGCGCCAGTGGCGGTCGTCCCGTCACCGGCCCTGGTAGCCGACAGTCCGCCGGCGGCGGCCACTGTCGCCGTTGCGGCACCTGCAGCGGCCGCGGCGGAGGTCGTCCTGGCCGCTCCCGTGCCGGCTCTGGCGATCACGCCGGCTCTGACCAAAGCGGCCCACTCGACCGCCAGCGCACCGCGGAAATCCGCCAGCGGCAGCAAGCGAAACGCTGCCGCGGCGACCCTGGCTGCCAGCCCGACAGCGGTGTCGAACCCGATCCCGTCGGAGGCCCGCGAGCCGCGCGAACCGGTCGTGCTTGCGCGTCCGGCACCGGCTGCGGTTGCCGCCGCGAACCGGCTGGTGCCGCCATCGGAAACCTGCAAGGACCGGGTCTTTCTATCGCGTCAGCTGTGCCTGCAGGAAGAATGCGCCAAGCCGATGTTTCTCACGGCGCAGACCTGCATCAGGTTCCGCGAAGAGGGCCGGCTGCGGGAGGACAGCAAAATCCGCAACTAGGGCCTTCGACCGGCGCACTAGCGGATGTCGAGCGTATGAACCTCGAACCGGCCCCTGCGGCGGTCGTCGAAGAAGCGCAGCAGGGTTTCCTTCACCGTCCGGAAGGCAATCTCGTCCCATGGAATCTCGTCTTCGCGGAACAGCCGCGCGTCGATCGTTTCGTGACCGGGCGCGAAGACGTCGCTGAGCAGCCTGGCGCGAAAGAACAAGTGCACCTGCCCGACCCGCGGGACGCTGATCACGGTAAACAGTCCTTCCATCTCGAACTGCGCACCGGCTTCCTCGTCGGTCTCGCGCGCGGCACCATCGGCTGTGGTTTCGCCCAGTTCCATGAAGCCGGCGGGCAAGGTCCACTTGCCCCATGCCGGCTCGATGTTGCGCTTGCACAGGAGCACCCGTTCGCCGAAGTGCGGCACCGTCCCGACGACGTTCAGCGGGTTCTCGTAGTGGATCGTGTTGCAGGCCGGGCAGACCGCCCGCTCGCGCGTATCGCCGTCATCGGGCAAGCGGTAGACCACGGCAGCGCCGCAGTTACGGCAATGCTTGATGGGGCTGCGAATCGACATCGGGGGTCAAGCCACCTTCACCCGCAAGCTTGTCAGCCCGGCGACGCTGCCCTCGAGCAGGTCGCCCTTGAGCACGGCGGCGACGCCCTCCGGGGTGCCGGTGTAGATCAGGTCGCCGGGCTGCAGGTCCCAGGCCGCCGACAGGTGTTCGATGGTCTCGCCGATGTTCCAGATTAGCTTGGACACGGTGCTGCGCTGGCGGTCTTTGCCGTTGACCTGCAGCCAGATCTCGGCGTTCTCGACGTTGCCGGCCTTGTCGGCAGGAGTGATCGGGCCGATCGGGGCCGATTGCTCGAAAGCCTTGCCGATGCACCAGGGGCGGCCCTGCTTTTTCATGTCGCCCTGCAAGTCACGCCGCGTCATGTCCAGGCCGACGGCATAGCCGAAAATGTGATTCTTCGCGTCGGCAGCCTTGATGTTGCGCCCGCCTGTGCCGATCGCCACCACCAGTTCGATCTCGTGGTGCAGGTTGCTGGTGAGCGTCGGGTAGGCCATGGTCCCGGTTTCACCGGCATCGACCACCACGGCCGTGTCGGCCGGTTTGAGGAAGAAGAAGGGCGGCTCGCGGCCGGTGAATCCCATCTCCTTCGCATGTTCCTCGTAGTTGCGTCCGACGCAATAGATCCGGTGGATCGGGAACCGCTCGGCGCGACCGACGACCGGCACGGACGCCATGGCAGGGGGAGTGAATACGTAGCTCATGACATTCTCTCTTCTTGGTGAATGCCCAGCGCCTGCTGCACCGGGCGGTCGGAAAAACTGAACAGCACGCAGCCGCGCCGGGATGCGAAGCGCGCAGTGTGCCATGACGGGACCACGAAGTGGTCCCGCGCGCAGAAGCTCTGGCGCCACTCCATGCCGCCGCGCTCGACCACCACTTCGCCATCGCCTTCCACCACGCTGTAGACCGCGCCATCGGTCTGGCGGCACGGCTTGCCGGAAAAACCCGGCGGCAGCTTCTGCATGAACGTGGCCATGGTCGGCATCGGGGAGCCACCGGTCAGCGGATTGAGGTAGCGCAGCTTGACACCGTCCCAAGCGTCCACCGGAGCGTTGCGCTCCAGGCTCTCCAGTGCTTCGCGGCTGCGCTCATAGGGATAGCTGAAGATGGGCGAGGTCTTGCCGAAGGGCGGGTCGTGCCGAACGGGCGCCATGTTGTGGCCGTAGCGGGCGAAGCTGGTGCCCTCGCTGCGCGACACCGCCTGCGATTTGCTGTCGTCGTTCTGGGCGAAGCCGGCATCGAAGAAGCGGATCATCGGAATGTCCAGGCCGTCCAGCCACACCACCGGATCATTGCCCTTGCATCCGTGGTCATGCCAGGTCCAGCTCGGCGTGATGATGAAGTCGCCCGGCCGCATCGTGGTGCGCTCACCGTCGACCGCCGTGTACGCGCCTGTCCCTTCGACGATGAAGCGCAATGCGCTTTGCGTGTGGCGGTGGCTGGGCGCCACCTCGCCGGGCAGGATCAGTTGCAGACCGGCGTAAAGGGACTGCGTCACTGCGGACTGGCCGCGCAGCGCCGGGTTTTCCAAAATCAGCACCCGGCGCACGGCCTCTTCGGCGGTGATCGCCTGCCCGGCCCGCATCAGGAATGGCCGCACTTCCTCGTAGCGCCAGATCGCCGGCGCGCAGGGCGAATCGGGTTGCTTGGGCACCAGTGCGTGCAGGACCTCCCAGAGCGGTGTCAGGTTCAAGGGCGCCATGTCGCGGTACAGCTGCTGACGCAGGGCGGCGGTGGGATGCGGTGCATTCATGGGATCTCCTTGGGATTACCAGCTGCGGCCAAGATAAGCGCCTTCGCTGTCCAGCCTCGATTGCAAGGTCGGCACATCGACGCTACTCGCGCTGATGCCTGATTTCAGGGCGAGGTCGGCGGCCGTGCCCGCCGCCTGGCCCATCACGAAACACGCGCCGGTGACACGCGCAGCCGATTGCGCCTCGTGCGTCATCGAAGCACAGCGGCCGGCCACCCAGAGATTGTCGAGTGTCATACGTTCCCCCACTGGCTCTGCCCTGCCCCCATCGGGGGCGTCGCCGGCTTGAGGCGGCTTTGCGCCGACGAGCGGCACAGTCATGCGGTAGGGCAGGTGGTTGAAGCCGCGGCTTTCGGGAATCTTCGGCCAGCGAAATTCGACGTCGCCCCTGGTGTGCAGTTCCAGCGGCCAGCCGTTGACGCCGATGGTGTCGTCGAAACTCGCGCACTCCAGCACATCGGACTCGGTGAGCATGTAGACGCCGCGCACACGTCGTGTCTCGCGGATGCCGACCTGAGGCGCGATGTCGACAATGTAGCTGTCCTCAAAGCCGGGAACCTCTTTCAGGAAGCCCGCAACGTCGGCGATCTGCCGGCGGCCCAGCACCTCGGCTTCGCTCAGCTCCACGGCGTCCGTCCCGTCCATGGCGTTGCCCTGCGGATTGGCCAGCTGGGTCAGGTTGACGCGCCATTCGATACCGCTCTTCTGCGGCCGCACGATGGCGCCCTTGCGCGGAAATTTGTAGCGGCCCTCGTCCTGTGCCTGCTGCATCAGGCGCGGAATGACTTCCCAGGCCTTGCCCGCGCGCAGCGGATCGACTCCGTTGATGCGGAACATGGTCGAGGGATACAGCATATTGCCCCGGCCGTCGCCCTTCTCGAAATCCGCACCGGCCCAGGCGGCGAGGTCCCCGTCGCCGGAGCAGTCGATGAAGGCGCGGCCCCGGATCGCGCCACGGCCCGACCTGGTTTCGACCAGCAGCGCCTGGATGTGCCGGGGCGCCGTCATCACCACGCCGACACCGATGGCGTGGAACAGCAGGCTGACGCCGCTCGCCAGCATCAGGTCGTCCGCCGCGATCTTGTAAGCCGCCGTGTCATAGGCCTGCGCCACAGTCTTTCCGAACAGCGCGTGCGGCGCGTTGAGGCCGCCAAGATGGTCGATCCGCGCCAGCAGGTCGTCGGCCACGCCATGCACCACCTGCCGGATGTCGCCGTGCACATTCGCATGCAGGCCGCAGAAATTGGTGACACCCGCAGCCGTGCCCATGCCGCCCAGGAAGCCATAGCGTTCGACCAGCAGCGTGGAGCGGCCCGCGCGGCAGGCGGCGACGGCGGCGGCAATCCCGGCCGGGCCGCCTCCCAGCACGACGACATCGTATTCGCCGAAGACGGGGGTTTGCCGGCTCGGCTCGGTGATGGTGCTCTGCATCGGGTCAGTTGAACAGGCTGGCGGGATCGATTCCCTCGTACATCCACTTCAGTCCGGCGAAACCCGCGGACTCCTGGCCGCCCTGGAACATCTGGTTGCGCAGTTCGCGCTGGACCCCTGCCGCATGATAGATGTCGCCGTAAAAGCGCGCCGTCAGCTGGACCCGACCCGTTCGAAGGTAGCGCGCCTGCTGGTACTTCTGGAAGGCCTGCGCCACGTCGCCGCGGGTGCAGCGCAAGGCTTCACGCAGGACCACGGCGTCTTCGATCGCCTGGCCGGCCCCTTGCGCCAGGTACTGCAGCATCGGGTGCGCTGCATCGCCCAGCAGCGTGACACGGCGATCGCTCCAGTTCTTCACCGGCTCGCGGTCGCAGAGCACCCACATTTTCCAGGTCTCGATCTTGCCGAGGAGCTCCCGCACCTGGGGCACGGCTGCTGAGAAGCGCTCGTTGAGTTCGGCCGTGTCGCCGAAGGTGTTCCAGCCCTCGTCGTACTTGTTGCTGTGGAACACCGCCACCAGGTTGAACAGCTCGGCGCGGCGCAACGGGTAATGCACCAGGTGGGTCTTCTCGCCACCCCACAGCACCACGTCGTCGCTCCAGAGGTGCACCGGGACGTCTTCGCGCTTGAGGACTGCCCGGTAGGCGACATGCCCCGAGACGCGCGGCTTGCCATCGCCGACGATCGCTTCGCGGGTCCGGCTCCAAAGGCCGTCGGCTGCGATCAGCGCGCAAGCTTCGACCACCTCACCGCCAGCCAGCACCGCCTGCACCGACGCCTCGTCCTGGTTGAAGGATTCCAGCCTGGCGCCGGTCCGCAGGGTCACGCCGGGCTGGGCCCTGCACGCGTCCAGGAACACCTGGTGCAAGTCGGCCCGGTAGATGACGCCGTAGGGAAAGCCATAGGCGGCGCGCGCGGTGTCGCCCAGAGCGACCCGCACGACCTTTTCGCCCGTGCACACGTCGTTCATGGTCAGGCCCGGGGGGAAGTAGGCGACGCGGCTGATCGCTTCGGTCAAGCCGAGGTGGTCGAACATCCGGAAGATGTTGGGCCCAAGCTGGATTCCAGCGCCGATCTCGCCAAACGTCTGCGACTGCTCCAGCACCGTGATCGGATGGCCGTCATGCGCCAGCACCATGGCGGCGCACAGGCCGCCGATGCCACCCCCGGCGACGAGAAAAGGAAGTGACTGACGCATGAAATTTGCCTGTGGTCGCTGGCTGGCTCTGGCGGGATGCCAAGCATACCGATGTGAGGCAGCGCCTCCCGCTACTGGGCGGCCGACTCGGCGAGCAGGTCGAAGTGCTCAACCAGCGGAGGCCCGGCAAAAAAAGGTCCGACGATTGCCCGCCATTGCGCGAACAGCGGCCCCTGCCGGAAGGCGACGGTGTGGTCTTCCAGCGTTTCCCACAAGATCTGCAGGACGTAGCGCTCGGGCGTCTCGATGCACTTGCTGACCTTGAAGCCCTGAAAGCCCCTGGCCCGCGAGACGACGCTGGCGAGCGCGCGCTGGATGGCTTCGTCGAAGGCGGCCTGCTGGCCCGGCTGGATGCGGATGTCGGCGATTTCAAGAACCATTCTGCTGTCTCCTGTGGAATGAAAGTTAAATTGCGGCGCGGGCGGCCGGCGGCGCGCGCTTCACGCCGGCCCGAGTGCGGCCCGCAACTGCGACGCGCAGAGCGCGACGGCGGTGTTGGCTTCGTCGAGCACCCTGCCCATGGTGATGAAGCCGTGAATCTGCCGCTGGAAACACACCAGTGTCGAGCGGGTGCCGGCGTCGCTCAGCGCCTGCGCATACTGCAGGCCCTCGTCACGCAGCGGGTCGAAGCCGGCCGTCAGCAGGAAGGCGGGCGGCAGCCGCGACAGGTCGGGATGCAGCAAGGGGGACGCGCGCCAGTCGAGGTCGTGTTTCGGGTCGTCGATGTAGTGGTCGTGGAAGTAGCTGATGGTGTCGCTCGTCAGCAGGTAGCCCTGGCCATTGCTCTGGTGCGACGGCGCGGTGCGGCGCATGTCGGTGCCGGGGTAGATCAACAGCTGGAAGGTGATCGGCAAATCGCCGGCATCACGGGCTGCGATCGCCACGACGGCGGCCAGATTGCCGCCGGCACTGTCGCCCCCGACCGCCAGCCGGCCGGCATCCAGCCGCAGGGACCCGGCGTTGGCCCGGATCCAGTACGTCGCCGCGAGGCAATCGTCCACCGCGGCGGGGAAACGGTGTTCCGGTCCCATGCGGTAGTCCACGGCCACGACGGCGCAGCCCGAGCCATTGGCCAGCTCCCGGCAGAGCGTGTCATGCGTCTCGAGGTCGCCGATCACCCAGCCGCCGCCGTGGTAGTACACCAGCACCGGCAGTTGCCGGTCGGCCGGGCTGCCGAGCGGGCGGTAAAGACGCAGCGGGATCTCGCCGCCCGGCCTCTGCGCCTTGAGCTCGCGCGTTTGCGCCACCTCGGGCGGTTTGGGCTGGGTGACCGAGCGCCGCTCGCGGTACCAGTGCCTCGCCTCGGTTGGGGTGAGCGTGTGGGTCGGCGGCAAGCCTTTTTCCTCGATCAGCCGAAGCAGGGCGCGGGCCTGTGGGTGCAGCATGTGCGGGTCTCCTTGTGGAGCGCAGTTTAGGCTTGCGCAGCCCGATTCGCCCGCAACCCGGTTTATGCTCGCGGCCATGAAGCTCTACAACTACTTCCGCTCTTCCGCCTCCTACCGGGTGCGCATTGCGCTCGAGCTCAAGGGGCTCGGTTATGGCTACCTGCCGGTGCACCTGGCCAAGGGCGAGCACAAGCAATCGGCGTACGCCGCCATATCGCCTTCGCTGCTGGTGCCCATGCTCGAGACCGACGGCGGCGAGCGGCTCGGACAATCGATGGCCATCGTCGAGTACCTCGATGAAACGCATCCGCAGCCGCGCCTGTTGCCGGCGGAACCGCTGGCGCGAGCCCGCGTGCGTAGCCTGGCGCAACTGATCGCCTGCGAAATCCACCCGCTGAACAACCTGCGCGTGCTCAAGTACCTGGTGCGGGACCTGAAGGTTGACGAAGAAGCCAAGAACACGTGGTACCGGCATTGGGTGCGGGAGGGACTGGAAGCTTACGAGCGCGAATTGCAGCAACTGCCCGTGTCGAAGTTCAGCTACGGCGACACTCCGACACTCGCCGATTGCTGCCTGGTGCCGCAGATCGCCAATGGCCAGCGCTTCAACGCGAATTTCGACGGGCTGACCCGTACCATGGCTGCCTACGAGGCCTGCATGGCGCTGCCGGCTTTCCAGCGGGCTCAGCCCGCCAGCTGTCCCGACAACGAAGCCTGAAGCAGGGTGCACAGCGACTGGCTCATCCCCGACTGGCCCGCACCTGCGCAGGTGCGGGCCGTATGTACGACAAGACAAGGCGGCATCTCGCTGCCGCCCTACGACAGCCTGAATCTGGGCGACCACGTGGGCGACGATCCCGCCGCCGTGGCGAGCAATCGCGTTGCGTTCTCGCGGGCGCTGCGGGCGCGGCCGGTGTTTCTCCAGCAGGTCCATGGCAGCGGCGTTGCCAGGCTGGAGATGCGGACGCCCGACGGCACGCCGGCCGACGCTTGCATCGCCACCGAGCCAGGACTTGCATGCACCATCATGGTCGCCGACTGCCTGCCGGTCCTGTTCACGGACAGCGAAGGCCGTGTCGTCGCCGCGGCCCACGCCGGTTGGCGCGGGTTGGCCGGAACTGGCGGATGCGGCATCCTGGAAAATGTTGTCCAGGCGTTCCGGGCAACGCTCCTGTTTGCTGGTGCCGATAGCGCAAGCGAGACCCTGGCGTGGCTGGGCCCGTGCATCGGTCCGCAAGCCTTCGAGGTCGGGGACGAGGTCAGGCAGGCTTTCGAATTGGCCGATCCGGCCGCGGCGGCGCAGTTCCGCCCGCATGCGGATGGCAAGTGGCTGGCGGACCTGGCGGGGCTGGCGCGGCTGCGCCTCACGGCGCTGGGCATTGCGCGGGTGTACGGCAACGACGGCACCCCGGCGTGGTGTACCGCCGGCAACCCGTCACGGTTTTTCTCGCACCGGCGCGACCGCGTCAGCGGGCGCTTCGCCGCCAGCATCTGGCGCCTTTGAGCCGACCGCAACGGCCTGTCGCGCCGCCATGCGGGCGGCCCTGCGGCGTCGCCTGCGGGCGGGTTCCAGCATCAGGTAAATCACCAAGCCGACGGGCCCGACGCCGTAAAGCAAAAAGGTGACAATGGCTCCGAGTACGCTTCCGGTGCTGCTGGTGGCCTCGGCGACCGCCATCATCAGCGCAACGTAGAGCCAGCCGATCACGACGATGGACATGGCGGCGGTTGGAGTTTTGAGTTGAAGCGCAACATCGACAGTGACATACTTGGGATTCATCCTCGCGGGACAGGTTCTCAGGAGACAAAAATATGCATTCTGAATCAGACTGGGCCGCCGCCACGCAGAAGTTCCAGCAAAGCCTCAGCGAAAGCTGGGGCAAGGCCATGCAGTCGTTTCAGCAGCTGGGCTTGCCTGCCGATGGCCACGGCCACGGCGCTTCGCCGCCGGCCATGGTGTCGTTTTCGTCGGAGAAGCTCGAGCAACTGCGGCAGGCCTATCTGAAGGAAGCGTCGGAGCTCTGGAACCACGGCTTGCAACCGAAACCGTCCGGCGACAGGCGATTCGCCGCGGATGCGTGGAGCGCCAACCCGATCGCCGCGTTTTCTGCCTCGACCTACCTGCTGAACGCCCGCACGATGCTTGGCCTGGCCGAAGCAGTGGAGGCCGACGCCAAGACCAGGGCCCGCTTGCGTTTTGCGGTCGAGCAGTTCATGGCCGCATCCGCGCCGAGCAATTTCATGGCGCTCAACGCCGATGCGCAGAACAGGGCGATCGAAACCAGCGGCGAGAGCATCGCCAAAGGCATGAAAAACCTGCTCGCCGACATCCAGCAAGGCCACGTGTCCATGACCGACGAGAGCCTGTTCGAGGTCGGACGCAATGTCGCCACCACGCAAGGTGCCGTGGTGTTCGAGAACGAACTGTTCCAGCTGATCGAATACAAGCCGCTGGGCAAGCAGGTGTACGAGCGTCCCTTCCTGTTCGTCCCGCCCTGCATCAACAAGTTCTACATCCTCGACCTGCAGCCCGAGAACTCGGTGATCCGCTACACGGTCGAGCAGGGCCACCGCACTTTCGTGGTGAGCTGGCGCAATGCCGATGATTCCCTGGCAAACAAGACCTGGGACGACTACATCGAGGACGCGGCCATCCGGGCGATCGCCGTGGTCCAGGACATTACCGGTGCCAGGAAGATCAACGCGCTCGGGTTTTGCGTCGGTGGGACGATCCTCGCCACCGCGCTCGCCGTGCTGGCCGCGCGGGGTGAAAAGCCGGTGGCCTCGACCACCTTCCTGACCACCTTGCTCGACTTCAGCGACACGGGCATCCTCGACCTGTTCATCGACGAGCCGATGGTGCAATACCGCGAGATGCAAATGGGCAAGGGCGGGCTGCTCAAGGGCCAGGAACTGGCCACCACCTTCAGCTTTCTGCGCCCCAACGACCTTGTGTGGAACTATGTGGTCGGCAATTACCTCAAGGGCGAAACGCCGCCGCCATTCGACCTGCTGTACTGGAACAGCGACTCGACCAACCTGCCGGGACCGATGTACACATGGTACCTGCGCAACACCTATTTCGAGAACAACATCGTCAAGCCCGGCAAGTGCACCGTCGCCGGTGAGAGCGTGGATCTGTCGACCGTGGACATGCCGGTCTACATCTATGGCTCGCGTGAAGACCATATCGTGCCCATCGCCGGTGCTTACGCCAGCACCAGGCACCTGCCCGGGAAGAAGCGCTTTGTCATGGGCGCATCCGGGCACATCGCGGGTGTCATCAATGCCCCGGTCAAGAACAAGCGGTCCTACTGGACCAACGACAAATTGCCCGCCACCATCGACCAGTGGATAGCGGGTGCGAAGGAGCACCCGGGGAGCTGGTGGACCGACTGGTCCGGCTGGCTCAAGGGTCACGCCGGCAAACTCGTTCCCGCGCCGAAGAGCTATGGCAAAGGCGCAAAGTACAAGGCCATCGAGCCGGCGCCGGGTCGCTATGTCAAGGCGAAGGCCTGACCTGCGGCCGCTCGCCGCCCTGGTCCCCAGACCCCACACCTCAAGGAGTTCACATGGAAGACATCGTCATCGTTTCGGCGGTTCGCACCGCGGTCGGCAAGTTCGGCGGCTCGCTCGCCAAGATCCCGGCCGTGGATCTGGGCGCGATCGTTATCAAGGAGGCGCTGGCACGTGCCAAGGTCGACCCGTCGCAGGTCAGTGAAGTCATCATGGGCCAGGTCCTGGCCGCGGGCGCGGGGCAGAACCCCGCGCGTCAGGCGCTGCTCAAGGCGGGCCTGCCCAAGGAGGTGCCGGGCCTGACGATCAACGCGGTCTGCGGTTCCGGATTGAAGGCCGTGATGCTGGCGGCCCAGGCCATTGCCTGGGGCGACGCCGAAATCGTGGTGGCCGGAGGGCAGGAGAACATGAGCGCCGCCCCGCACGTGCTGCCGAATTCGCGCGACGGCCAGCGCATGGGCGACTGGAAACTGCAGGACACGATGATCGTGGACGGCCTGTGGGACGTCTACAACCAGTACCACATGGGGGTCACGGCCGAGAACGTCGCCAAGGAACAGAACATCGACCGCGCCGCGCAGGACGCATTGGCGCTCGGCAGCCAGCAGAAGGCGGCCGCGGCACAGGAGGCAGGCAGGTTCAAGGACGAGATCGTCGCGGTGCCGATCCCGCAGAAGAAGGGCGACCCGATCCAGTTCGATGCCGACGAGTTCATCAACAAGAAGACCAGTGCCGAGGCCCTCGCGGGCCTGCGTCCCGCTTTCGACAAGGCTGGTAGCGTCACAGCCGGCAATGCGTCCGGGCTGAACGATGGCGCTGCCGCGGTAGTGGTGATGAGCGCGAAAAAGGCGGCGTCTCTCGGGCTGAAACCACTCGCCACCATCCGCGCTTTCGGCACCACCGGGCTCGATCCGAAGATCATGGGCATGGGACCGGTCTCGGCCACCAAGAAGGCGTTGGCGCGTGCCGGCTGGAAGGCCTCGGAAGTCAACCTGTTCGAGCTGAACGAAGCCTTCGCCGCCCAGGCCTGCGCGGTCAACAAGGCGCTCGACATCGATCCCGCCAAGGTCAACGTGAACGGCGGGGCGATCGCCATCGGTCATCCGATCGGTGCGTCCGGCGCGCGCATCCTGGTGACGCTGCTGCACGAGATGCAGCGGCGCGAAGCGAAGAAGGGCATTGCCGCGCTTTGTATCGGGGGCGGCATGGGGGTTTCCCTCGCTGTGGAACGTTGATTCGGTAGTACAACAGGCTGCACGCCGCATTGGGCGGCCTCACCCCGCTATGGAATCTGTAGCAAACAGCAAGGAAAAAAAACATGGGCAAGAAAGTAGCGTATGTCACGGGCGGTATGGGCGGAATCGGCACTGCGATCTGCCAACGCATGCACAAGGACGGCTTCATCGTCATTGCCGGTTGCGGCCCGACCCGGGATTTCGGCAAGTGGCTGGGCGAGCAGAAGGCGCTGGGCTATGAATTCCATGCCTCGGTCGGTAATGTCGGCGACTGGAATTCAACGGTGGAAGCCTTTTCCAAGGCCAAGGCGGAATATGGCGCCATCGCCGTGCTCGTGAACAACGCCGGTATCACGCGCGACCGCATGTTCCTGAAGATGTCGCGCGAGGACTGGGATGCGGTGATCGAAACCAACCTCAACAGCATGTTCAACGTGACCAAGCAGGTAGTGGGCGACATGGTGGAACAGGGCTGGGGCCGAATCGTCAACATCAGCAGCGTCAACGGCGAGAAAGGCCAGGCCGGCCAGACCAATTATTCGGCCGCCAAGGCCGGAATGCATGGCTTCAGCATGGCGCTGGCGCAGGAACTGGCCAA
>JANXVP010000037.1 GCA_025351615.1 Ramlibacter sp.
AGGGATTCCTGAAGTCGAATTTCATGGTGCTCATTCCATCGTGACGCCGCCATTATCGCCGCCGCCCCTACACTGCCGGGCATGAAGCGTGAACTGATCGAACCCTTCTTCGCCATCCTGCGCGCGGCCAATCCGGAGCCGGTGACCGAGCTGGAATTCACCAGCGTGTTCGAGCTGCTGGCTGCGGTGCTGCTGTCGGCGCAGGCCACCGACGTCGGCGTCAACAAGGCGACCCGCCGGCTCTACCCGGTGGCGAATTCGCCGCAGGCGATTCTGGACCTGGGCGTCGAAGGGCTGGAGAGCTACATCAGGACCATCGGCCTGTACCGGATGAAGGCCAAACATCTGCTGCAGACCTGCCGCATCCTGGTGGAGCAACATGGCGGGCAAGTGCCGCGCACCCGCGAAGCGCTGGAGGCGCTGCCCGGCGTCGGTCGCAAGACGGCGAACGTGGTGCTGAACGTGGCCTTCGGCGAGGAGACGATGGCGGTCGACACGCACATCTTTCGCGTCAGCAACCGGACCGGGCTGGCGCCGGGCAAAACGCCGTACGAGGTGGAGATGGGATTGCTGCGGCGGGTGCCCAAGGAGTACCTGGCCCACGCCCACCACTGGCTGATCCTGCACGGGCGCTACGTTTGCGTCGCGCGCACGCCCCGCTGCTGGGAATGCGCTGTGTTCCGCTACTGCGATTACCAGCCCAAGACGCCGCCGCCGGGCGCCAGGGTGCGCCCTGGCGCTTCGGCGTGACCGGTGCGCGGGCCGGTACGATGTCGCAACCGATCAACCGCAAGGCCTGCCATGGACCCCAAAAAAACACAGGAAGCCCTTGAACTCCATAGCCAGAACATCGCCGGCCTGATGGACAACCAGCTGGCGCTCGCCGCGCAGATTCACGTCATGCAGGCCGCACTCGCCACCGCCATCCTGCATCACCCGGAGCGCACCACGCTGCTCGCCACCTTTCGCCAGTACATGAAGCTGTCGAAACAGTCGGCTCCGCAACTTGCCGAGCGGATGGAAGCGCTGGAGGCGGGAATGATCGCGCTGCTGGGCGGTGACACGCACTAAGGCCACCGGCGTCTGCGCCACCCCCCGATGGTCCGCAATGAATTCGCACCTTGACACGCTGCGCTGACTCCAGTAGATTGAACAAATGGTTAATCCATCCGTTCAATCTAAACCGTCGTTGGCGCGCCGCAAGGCCGCACCGAAGCCGGGCCGCTCCGACGGCGCAGCGACGCGGGGCCTGATCCTCGAGGCCGCACGGAGGCGCCTGATCGAGCAGGGGTACGCCAACCTCAATGTGCGGGACATCGCTCGCGACGCCGGCGTCAACCACGCTCTCATCGGCTATCACTTTCACGGCAAGCAGCAACTGGTGCTGGCGGTTCTGGATGACGCCAATTCCCGTTTGCTGGAGCGCCAGACACGCATGTACCGCAACAGCGCGAGCGCCGAGCAAAAGTGGCAGCAGGCCTGCGATTTCTACGAGGAAGACCTGCGCTCCGGATTCGTGAAGCTGCTGATGGAGCTGATGGGGGCCAGCTTCCACGACATCGCGCTGCGGCGCGAGTTCATGCCGCGACTGCTGGCCTGGCACGGGCTGGTGGAGACCGCCGTCGAAGAATTCATCCGCGACTCCGGCCTGGATCTGCCGGTTTCGGCACGCGCCATCTCGTCCTGGATCGGCTGGTTCTGGATGGGCATGGAAGCCAGCATGGCCCTGGGCGTGGACGAAGCGCAAGGCCACCAGCGCGAAGCGCTCGATGCGGTGGCAACGCTGCTGCGCCACGTCCAGAGCCGGGCCGCCACCGCCCCGCGACGCAGGAGGAAATGATGACCAATCCCATGCCCCCAATCCCGCACAGGCTGGCGACGACCGCCGGGCCGCTGCCCGCGCCAGGCAGCCTGCCGGAGCCCTATCCGTACGAAACGGTGACGCCCCATCGCGAGGGATTCGTCGAACGCGATGGCGTGCGGTCCTGGTACGCGCAATACGGGGACTGCGGGCCCTGGCTGGCTTTCGCGCCGATCTTCCAGATCGGCAACACGCACCTGCTCAAGGGCGTGGTGCCCTGGCTGTCGCAGCACTTTCGCGTGATCGTGATGGACCTGCGCGGCAACGGCCGGTCGGATCGGCCTGCCACCCAGCAGGACTACAGCTTCGACGCCTATTACGGCGACTTCGTCGCGGTGCTGGACCAGCTGGAAGCCGACCGTGTGGCTGTCGTCGGAATTTCCGCGACCGCGATGACGGCGCTGCGCCTGGCCGCCGAGCAACCGGCGCGCGTGTCCCACCTGGTCATCGCGGGTGGCTGGGCGCATCGCCGCATCGAGAGCCCCGCCGCCGTCGAGGCCGTGCAGAAATCGCAGCAGCAGATGCGGGACGACTGGCCCGCCTACCTGGACGATTTTTTCGGCATCGTCTTCACCGAACCGCATTCGACCAAGCCATTCGAAGACGGCGTGCACCAGGGCTGGGCCACAAACGGCGCCACCGTTGCCATGGGACTGCAGGGCTGGCTGGGCCACGACATGCGACCGCAGGCCAAGGCCGTCCGCTGCCCGACGCTGGTCATCCATGGCGACAACGACCAGCGCGTTCCCTACAACCAGGGGGAGACCATCGCGCAGCTGGTGCCGGGCGCCCGGCTGCTTACCATCGGCTCGGGCGGGCACCTGATGCCGGCGCGGGATCCGGCGGCCTTCGCCCGCGCGGTGCGCGACTTTGTCGGCGCGCCTGCGGCCCGCTCCACCTGGGTGCGCGCCATGGCCCGCAAGCGCCGGGCGCTGTTCGTCTCCAGCGCCATCGGCCTGGGCCACGTCCAGCGCGACCTGGCCATCGCCCGGGCGATGCGCGCCCTGCAGCCGGACCTCGAAATCGACTGGTTCACCGTGCATCCCGCGGCAACCTATCTCGAGCGCGAGGGCGAGCGCGTGCATCCGATCACCGCGCGCCTTGCCAACGAGAGCCGGCACTTCGAGGCCATGGCCGGCGAGCATGACCTGCAAGCCTTTTTTGCGCTGCGCACCATGGACGAAGTCATGGCCCGCAATTTCCTGGTCTTCGCCGACCTGCTGCAAACCGAGCACTACGACATCGTGATCGGGGACGAGGCCTGGGAGGTGGATTACCACTACCACGAGAACCCGGAGCTGAAGCGCCAGCCCTTTGTCTTCCTGACCGACTTCGTGGGCTGCCTGCCGATGGAAGACGGCAACGAGCGCGAAGCCTTCCTGTGCGCCGACCGCAATGCCGACGACATCGAGCACGTGGCGCGCTACCCCTGGATTCGCGACCGGGCCATCTTCGTGGGCAATCCCGAGGACGTCCCGGAACTGCGGTTCGGCCCGGGGCTGCCGGTCATCCGCGACTGGACGCAGCGCAACTTCAGCTTCAGCGGCTATGCGCTGCCGTTCGACCCGGCAGCGCTGGCCGATACCGATGCGCTGCGGGCGCGCCACGGCTACCGCCGCGACGAAAAACTGGTGATCGCCGCAGTCGGCGGCACCGCCGTGGGCGCGCCGCTGCTGCACCGGATCGCCGAGGCCTTTCCGTTCATGAAGCGGCAGGTGCCGGAACTGCGCATGGTGCTGGTGGCCGGACCGCGGGTGCCGCGCGAGATGTTCCCTGCGCACGCCGGTCTCGATGTGCTGCCCTATGTCCACAACCTGTTCGAGCACCTTGCATGTTCCGACCTGGCGTTGGTGCAGGGCGGCCTGAGCACCTGCATGGAGCTGGTGGCCACGCGCCGGCCGTTCCTGAGCTTTCCGCTGGAACGCCACTTCGAGCAATGCATCCACGTCCGCAACCGGTTGCACAACTACTGCGCCGACTGCTCGGTGCGCTTTCAGGAATTGTCGGTGCGGGAACTCGCCGACAAGGCAGTGCAGGCCATGCACACGCCGGTGGCCTACAAATCCGTTGAAACCGACGGTGCGCAGCGGGCGGCGGCGCAGATCCTGGCGGTGATGGAAAACCGCGCCTGGGCCTCGGCCTGATCCGCCTTCAAAAGGAGATCAGTTTGATACAGCTCAACGGCTTGAACATTGATTGCCAGGATTCAGGCGACGGACCGGTGCTGTTGTTCCTGCCCGGCTCCTACAGCACAGCCGCGGCCTGGCGCCCGATCCAGCGCCTGCTTGAACCGCGCTGGCGGATGGTCACGACCAGCCTGCGTGGCTATGGCGAAAGCACGGACAGCCGCAGCCCCGACGACTACGCCATGCAGCACCAGGTGGAGATGGTGGAAGCGCTCTGCCGGCATATCGGCCAACCGGTGCATCTGGTCGGTCACTCCTTTGGCGGCACCGTCGCACTGGCGGCGGCGCTGTCGGCAACCGTCCCGGTAGCCAGCCTGTCGCTGTTCGAGGCCAATCCGATCAACATGCTGCGAGGCCGTGACGGCGATGCGTTGTACGAGGAAACCTTGCGCATGAGTCAGGCCTTCGAGACCGCGGTCCATGCCGGAGAGCCTGACGCACCGGGCCGCATCATCGATTTCTGGGGCGACGCCGGGGCATACGCGGCCCTGCCGGATGCGGTGAAGGCCTACTGCCGCCAGACTGCCGCTGCGAATGTCCTCGACTGGCGCACCGCTTTTGCCTTCAATGTCACCGCGACCGATTGCGCCGCCCTGCAACTGCCCGTGTTGCTCGTGCGCGGCGAGCGCTCCAACGCGGCGATGGCAAGCATCACGACTGCCTTGCAGGACTGCCTTCCCCACGGGCGTCCGCACGTGGTTGAGGGGGCCGGACATTTTCTGGTCAGCAGCCACGCAGCCGCGTGCGCCACTTTGTTGTCCGATTTCCTGAACGATATGACGCACTCGACTCGCCAGGGCACCTGGGCCGGGATGACGGATTGACCACCGGTTTGCGGATCGGCTTCATCGGCGCGGGCCGCCTGGGCAAGGCGTTGGCCTTGAGCTTTGCGGCCGCCGGGCTGCGCGTGAGAGCGGTAGCAAGCAGCAACGCCGCGAGCGCGAGCGAACTGGCTGCCGGCATCGCGGGCTGCGAAGCCATGGCGCAGCAGGCAGTGGTGGACGCTTGCGATCTGGTCTTCCTCACCACGCCCGACGCCGCGATCACGCCGACCTGTGGCTCGCTACGCTGGCGCCCGGACGTGTCGGTGGTGCATTGCAGCGGGGTGACCGAGGTGGAGGCGCTGGGCGCCGCCCGCGACCAGGGTGCGTCCATCGGCGGCTTCCATCCGCTGCAGACCTTCGGTGACCCCGCAGCCGCCCTAGCGTCGTTGCCGGGCTCGACGATCACCATCGAGGCCGCGGAGCCGCTCAACGCCATCCTGGTGGCGCTCGCCGGGCAGCTCGGCTGCCGGGTCAACCGTCTGCCGCCCGGCATGCGGGCCCGCTACCACGCCGCAGCGGGCTTCGCTTCCCAGTTCATCAACGCGCTGTTCGCCGAAGCCGCGCGCGTCTGGGAGTCATGGGGCGCAACAGAAGCCGAAGCGCTGCAGGCCATGCTGCCGATGGCCCGAGGGACCCTGGCGTCGATCGAGTCGTCGGGCATTGCCCGGGGCATGCCGGGTCCGGTGTCGCGCGGGGACGCCAGCTCGGTGGAAAAGCACGTGGTCGCCCTGGCCGCCCTGAGCGAGCACACCCTGGATTTCTATCGCACGTTGTGCACAAGCACCATTGCACTGGCCGTGGAGCGCGGATCGATCGACCAGGACACGGCACGCCGCATCCGGGAAATACTGGAAAAGCAAAGGCCGAGATGCGATCGGATGTAGAGGAGATGTTCGCGATTTACCCCGACCTCAAGCGACTCAAGAAAGCGCTCGGCTGGAGCCTCGGGGGAAGAAGCAGGAATCACCCGTTCCATCGACATTCGCGTCAGCATGCGCCGCTGCCACATACGCGCACGATCTCCGACCCACGGCCGCGCGTTTTACCATGCCGGCATGCGGCAATATCTCGCGACGATCGTCATCCCCACCTCAGGGCGCGGCCTGGTGGACATCACCGCACGCGTGCACGAACAGGTCGCGGCCA
>JANXVP010000101.1 GCA_025351615.1 Ramlibacter sp.
GGCCTGCTTGCCGATCGTGCCGGCGGCGGTGCTGTTCGATCTGCTGGTCGGGGATTCGTCGATCCGGCCCGACGCCGAAGCCGGCTTTCGCGCCTGCCAGGCGGCAACGCGCGATGCACCTGCCCAGGGAAACGTCGGCGCCGGGGCCGGCGCGGCGGTCGGCAAGATTTTCGGCATCGAACGCGCAATGAAGGGCGGCATCGGAACTGCGTCGCTGACTGTCGACGGCGTGACGGTGGCCGCGCTGATCGCCTGCAATGCAGTGGGCGACGTGATCGATCCGGACACCGCAAAGGTGATTTGCGGGGCCCGGACGGCGGACGGCCTGCATCTGCTCGACAGCCGGCGGGCGCTCTTGGCCGGGCACGCACCGAGGCCGCTGCTCGCCGGCACCAACACCACGATCGGCGTCATCGCCACCGATGGCGTCATCACCAAGGTCCAGGCAACGCGGCTGGCGCAGATGGGCCACGATGGCCTGGCGCGCAGCATCAATCCGGTACACACGATGTCCGATGGCGACACACTGTTTGCCCTGGGCACGGGCGCGTCCGGGCGCAGCCTGGGGATGATGGCGCTGGGCA
The DNA here is from genome assembly GCA_025351615.1 of Ramlibacter sp. Lineage (GTDB taxonomy): Bacteria > Pseudomonadota > Gammaproteobacteria > Burkholderiales > Burkholderiaceae_C > Ramlibacter. Next base: position 585 of record JANXVP010000101.1, read on the forward strand.
CTCTGGCGGCGGAAGTGACTGCAATGGCCGTCGTGCGCGCCGTGCGTGCCGCCCGGGGCATGACCGTGGGTGGGCTGTACCTGCCGGCGATGGCCGACCTCGGCCCGGGATGAAGCGGCCCGCGATGCCCAAGGCGATCCGCTATACCCTGTTGTCGATCCGCGACCTGGCGCTCTCCGCCGGTCCGTTCGCGCTGCTGGCGGCTGGCCTGCTGCTGCTGGCCTACCTGTGGCTGGATCCGACCCCGCCCAAGCGCGTGACGCTGGCCACCGGTCCGGCGCAAAGCGCATACGACGAGTTCGGCAAGCGCTACCAGAAAGCGCTCCGCGCCAACGGCATCGAGGTGACGTTGCTCGCCACTGAGGGCTCCTCGGCCAACCTGCAGTTGCTGCGAGCCGGCAAGGTGGACCTCGGCTTCGTGCAGGGCGGCAGCAGCGACCGCGGCGCCAATGACGACACGTCGATCGAGTCGCTCGGCAGCCTCTTCGTGGAGCCGGTCTGGCTGTTCTATCAGGAGCAATCCGCGCGGAAGGTCGATCCGTCAGGCACCTTGACCGCGCTGGCCCAGCTGACCGGGCTGCGTCTCAACGTGGGCACCGCGGGCAGCGGCGTCCCGACGCTGATGGACAAACTGTTCGAAGCCAACAAGATCGACCGCCAGTCGCTGCGGCTCTCGCGGCTCGAGCAGACACCGGCGACGGTCGCCTTTCTCGGCGGCGAGATCGATGCCGTCGTCTTCGCGTCGGCGCCGGAGTCGCTGATGGTGCAGATGCTGCTGCAGACGCCCGGCGTCAAGCTCATGGATTTCGGCCAGAGCGAAGCCTATTCGCGGCGCTTTGCGTTCCTCACGCCCGTGCTGCTGCCGCGCGGCGTGGTCGACCTGGCCAGCGACGTGCCCCAGCAGAACGTGCGCCTGGTCGCGACGACCACCGCGATGCTGGCGCGCGAGGGCACCCACCCCGCGCTGTTGCAGCTGTTCGTGCAGGCGGCGCGCGATTTTCACGGCCCGGCCGGATGGTTCAACCGCGCGGGCGCGTTTCCCACCACCGACCACAGCGAATATCCGATTTCGCGCGAGGCGGAGCGGACGATCCGCAGCGGCGCGCCGTTCCTGCAACGCTACCTGCCGTTCTGGCTGGCCAACCTGGTGGAGCGGATGTGGCTGGTGCTGGGCATCATCGTCGCCATCCTGCTGCCGCTGTCGCGCATCGTGCCGCCCCTGTACGAGTTCCGCATCCGATCGCGGGTGTTTCGCTGGTACGGCCAGCTGCGCGAGATCGAGAACCGGATCCAGGAAGGCGCGCAAGACCCGGCGCTGCTCGCCCAGGATCTCGCGCAACTGGAGCAGCGGGTCGGCCAGGTGAGCGTGCCGCTGTCGTACGCGGACGAACTCTATGCGCTGCGCAACAACATCTCGCTGGTTCGCGGCCGGTTGACTGCAGCGGCCGCCTAGCGAAGACCGCGGGCGGCAACGACCCGGCGGGCTATTGCCGCAGGTCAGGGCTGTTGCTGACCGCCACCCGGGCGACGGCGTCGAGCGCACCGTCCACCACTGCCTGGTCGGAGATCAGGTGCAGGCCCTGCGCGGCCACCAGCTGGTCCAGCAGCCTGCGTGTCATCGAGTGGCTGCGGCCCACGGCATCGGTGAACATGAAGAGCGTGCCGTGCGGACTGGCCCACGTCAGCTGCAGCCGGTTCCACTGGCCTTCCATGAGCATCTCGACCCACGCGCCGGGCTGCAGCCCTTCGGCACCCAGCGTCGGCACGGCGTCCAGCCAGTCGGCGCCGGGCGTGACGGTCGATCCGGAGTCGGTCGGCTGGTAGAGCGGCTGCCGGTCGGCGGACTGGTGTGTCTCCATGAAGCCGGACTCCTGGGCTTCGCCGGGCGCCAGCCACGGACTGCCGGCATCGGCGCTCGCGGGGGCGAACCAGCTGTCGAGTTCTTCGCGGGTCATTGGCGCGGGTTGGGCGGCGGCCGGCACCAGGGCCTTCTGCTGCATGACGACCAGCAGGTCGATGAAGCGCCGGCCTTCCGCCGCCGGATAGTCGATGCTCGCCAGCCCCTCGCGAATTTTTTCAAGCAGCACGGGCGCGACCCGAGTCAGCCGTGCGCGATTGCCGCTGGCCAGTTGCGGCTGCGCGCTCCACAGCAGGTCGGCCAGCAAGCCGGTGTAGCCGCCCGGGTCGGTCGACGCCGCGGGGTCTGCCAACCGCGCCTGGGCGATCACCTGGGCCCAGGGGCCGGTGACGAAGCCGGCGATTTCCCGCGCCGCGCCCGCCACGTCCGGGCGCGAACGCAGCTGCCGGCTCACCTTGGCGGCCAGCAGGTTGCGTTGCTCGGCCTGCAGCAGCGCCTGCACCGCCCGCTGCCGGTGCCGGCGCGCGCGCTGGTGCTGCTCGCCCCAGGCTTCTTCCAGCGAATTGAGGGCGAATTCGAACGGATCGCCGCCGGACACGCTGGTCGCCAGCAGCGCATCCACAGCCTGCTGCAGCGGCTCGTAGAAGGCATCGAAGCCCGGCGCATCGAGCGCCGACCACGCGAGACTGCGCTGCGTCATCTGCTCGAGCAGGCGCCGCGCGGGATGGCCCTTGTCGCTGAAGAAACGCGGGTCTTCCAGCACCAGCCGCAGCAGGGCGGGCTCGAGGTCCCGCACCGCCTGCTGGACCGGCGCCAGCAGCCGCGTGTCGCTGGCGATGTTCTCGACCATCAGGTTGACAACTTCCAGCCCCAGGGCCTGGCCCGGGCTGCTGGCCGCCTGCCGCATCTGCTCGCGCACTGCCGCCATGCCGGTGAGCGGCGCGGACGACGCGGCAGCGCGCTGCTTGAGCCGATTCATCACCTGGTCCACCTGCTTCATTTCCTGCAGCGCTTCAAAGGCGGCCGGCACGGTCATCGAAAACTCGGTCGGTGTGTCGACACGCTCGCCGGTCTCGAACTCGCGCTCGAATTTCTCGGCGAATGAATTGGCGCTGTGCTCGAACTGTCCCGACAACAGCCGCCTGAGTTCGCGCACGTTCAGCAAGGTGCTCGCTGGCGGGGCACCCGCGGCCGCGGCCGCCCTCGGCGCAGCGCCCGGCATCTCGCGCGCCGGAACCACGTTGTAGCCCGCGGGAACGACGCCTTGCGCGCGCAGGATGTCGGACAGCTCGCCATAAACACGCGCCAGTTCCGGTCCAAGCGCCTCGCCCAGGTGCTGCATCCAGCGGTTGCGCACCGTGGTGGGAATCGGGCTTTGCATGGTCACGGTCCGCAGTGCACGCACGTAGACCTCCGGGCGCAGCGGATTGCGTTCGGACTGGACGATCCGCAAGCCCTGCACGGCGCAGACCAGGGCTGTCAGGTCCTTCAGCTCGTGCTCGACGGCGTGCGCGACCGCTTGCTGGGTCCGCACCACCTCCACACTTTCCTGAAGTTGTTCGTCGCCCATCAGTTCGAGCGAATCGAAGCTCAGGGCCGAGGCCCGGGCATTGGCTCCGGCGATGGCCTGCGCGAATTCAGCGAGCAGCGCCTGGGGGTAGGCCTCGCACAGCGCCTCCTGGTGCTTCATCAGGATGCGGGCGGCTTCGGTCAGCAGGTTGCGCTCCTGCGTGTCGTGCATCATCGCCGCCCGTTGCGCCATCGACTTGACGCAACGGGTCACCAGCCGCTGCATCAGCGCATGGCCCCGGCTGGCCGCCTCCTTCATGCAGGAACGGTACAGGGCCTGGTACGACGCGTTCTGCGGGATGGCGGACATCGTTGGCTGGTGTAGGTCCTCGCCTGCGCGGGGGCTATGTAACTAGGTCCCCGCCTGCGCGGAGATGACGCTCCGGAAATGACGCGAAAAGGTCATTTCAAGGCTTTATAGCGCATCCGGTGCGGTCTGGCACCTTCTTCGCCGAGGCGGCGCTTCTTGTCGGCCTCGTATTCCTGGTAATTACCGTTGAAGAAGGTCCACTGGCTGTCGCCCTCGGCGGCCAGGATGTGGGTCGCAATCCGATCCAGGAACCAGCGGTCGTGGCTGATCACCATCACGCTGCCGGCGAATTCGAGTAGCGCATCTTCCAGCGCCCGCAAGGTTTCGACGTCGAGGTCGTTCGACGGCTCGTCCAGCAGCAGCACATTGCCGCCGGCGATCAGCGTCTTGGCCAGGTGCAGCCGGCCGCGCTCGCCGCCCGACAGGGTGCCGACCCGCTTTTGCTGGTCGCCGCCATTGAAGTTGAACCGGCCCGCATAGGCCCGGCTGGCCATTTGGAACTTGCCGACGTTCAGGATATCGAGGCCTCCGGAGATGTCTTCCCAGACGGTCTTGTTGTCGGTGAGCTCGTCGCGATGCTGGTCGACGAAGGCCATCCGCACGGTGGAACCGATCACCACCTGCCCGGAGTCAGGCTTTTCCTTGCCCGCGATCAGCTTGAACAACGTGGACTTGCCGGCGCCGTTCGGGCCGATGATGCCGACGATCGCGCCGGGCGGGACGGTGAAGCTCAGGTTGTCGATCAGCACCCGGTCGCCGAACGACTTGGTGACGTTGTGGAATTCGAACACCTGTTGCCCCAGGCGCTCGGCCACCGGGATGAAGATCTCCTGCGTCTCGTTGCGCTTCTGGTATTCGACGTCGCTCAATTCCTCGAACCGGGCCAGCCGCGACTTGCTCTTGGCCTGGCGCGCCTTGGGGTTCTGGCGCGACCACTCCAGCTCCTTCTTCAGCGCCTTGGCGTGGGCTTCCTCGCCTTTCTGTTCAGCGGCCAGCCGGTCGCCCTTCTGCTCCAGCCAGGTGCTGTAGTTTCCCTTCCACGGGATACCGTTGCCGCGATCCAGCTCCAGGATCCATTCGGCGGCGTTGTCCAGGAAATAGCGGTCGTGGGTGATGGCCACGACGGTGCCCGGGTAGCGCTTGAGGAACACCTCCAGCCATTCCACCGACTCGGCGTCCAGGTGGTTGGTGGGTTCGTCGAGCAACAGCATGTCGGGCTTGGACAGCAGCAGCTGGCACAGGGCGACACGCCGCTTCTCGCCGCCTGACAGCACGCCGACCACGGCATCCCACGGCGGCAGCCGAAGCGCGTCGGCGGCGATCTCGAGCTGGTGCTCGGAGTCGGTTCCGGAGGTGGCGATGATGGCTTCGAGCCGCGCCTGCTGCGCCGCCAGCGCATCGAAATCGGCGTCGGGCTCCGCGTAGGCGGCATACACCTCCTCCAGCTTGGCCTTGGCCGCGAAGACCTCGCCCAGCGATTCCTCGACCGCTTCGCGCACCGTGTGTTCGGGATTGAGCTTGGGTTCCTGCGGCAGGTAGCCGATTTTCAGGCCCGGCATCGGCGTCGCTTCGCCTTCGTATTCCTTGTCGACGCCCGCCATGATCTTCAGCAAGGTGGACTTGCCGGAGCCGTTCAGGCCGAGCACGCCGATCTTGGCGCCCGGGAAAAAGGAAAGGGAGATGTCCTTGAGGATGTGACGCTTCGGCGGCACGATCTTGCCGACGCGGTTCATGGTAAATACGTACTGGGCCATGGCTTTTCTTGTGAAGGACTTGCGGTTGCAAAGAGTCGATTATCCCCGCCGGGGCAGCGCAGGTCCCGCCGCGGTGCTTTCAGGACCGGGGCTTCAGACTGTTCTTCAGGGCAACCTTGGCCACCTGGTCGAAGGCATCGTCGACCACGGTGCGGTCAGCCACCACCTTCATCATTCCCTGCGCGCGCAGCCGCTCGAGCGTGCGCCGAGACATGGAATGCGCGGAGCCCGCGAGTGAGGTGAACATGAACAGGGTCGCCTGCGGGCTGGCCCAGGTCAGTTGTACCCGCAGCCAGCCGCCGTTGACCATCAGCTCGAGCCAGGTGCCGGTGCGCAGCTCGGCGGCGCCCACCGGCTCGGACAGTTCTTCGGCCGCC
>JANXVP010000142.1 GCA_025351615.1 Ramlibacter sp.
CCTTACGCAGCAACAGCTTGATGACGGCCGAACAAAAAAGCGCGGTGTCGTCGCTTGCTTAAACCGTTCGTACTATGCAAGCGACTCCGATTACGAACATTCTTTCCTGGTTGGCTCATGGGGAAAGGACACTGCAATACGGCCGCCACGTGACGTGGACATTTATTTCGAACTCCCAGCGACCATTCTTAGCCGTTTCGCCCTGAATGTGGGGAACAAGCAAAGTGCGATCTTGCAGGAGGTCAGGCGGATCCTCCAGGGAACATACTGGGACACCGATATGGTTCAAAAGTCTGACGAAGTCCACAAAACATCCAGACGCGAAGGGGCCCGCGTCGAAGCGATACGACTTAGATATGCGTGTCGTTAGCGAAATAAACTCGGCGCTCTCAGACAAGACGGACTTAAAGGCGGCCGAAATTCTGAAGTGCAATACGAAACCGAAGCGCACTTTTCAGGGCGTCACGCCCGGGCACAAGGATTTTGTCCTAGACATAAATGGGAGGAAGGCGCTTCTACTCAAAGAGCCATCCGCATCCGCAATCTTGTTCCCGTATTTCGTTGGGAAAGAAGTGCTGGGGGGTGCCACCGGCACAACTAGATGCATTTTAGATTTCGGGGAAATGAATCTTCTAGCTGCCCAGTCCTTTCCACGAACGATGGAGTACGTCCAGCAAAATATTCTGCCGAGGCGCATGAAGGAGGCTGAGGAAGGTTCAGGTGGGAACGAAGAGCAGCGGGCGCACCACAAGCTTTTCCTTAAGCGCTGGTGGCAGCTTTCCTTCCGACGCACCGATATGCTTAATGCAATTTCGGGACTGCATCGGTACCTAGCATGCTCCCGAGTCACTTCGCGCCCGATCTTCTTCTTTATAGCAGGCCATATTCGACCGGGGGACGCGCTGCAAGTATTTGCATTCGACGATGACTATAGCTTCGGAGTACTGCAGTCCAGATTCCATGTGGATTGGTTTATGAGCAAGCGCTCTAACATGAAGTCTGACGCCCGATACTCGTCCACTGGGGTGTTTGGGACCTTTCCTTGGCCACAAAATCCGCCTGCAGAAAAGGTCCTCCGAGTTGCCGAGGCGGCGCGTTCTTTGCAGCATGTACGAGACTCGGCGCTGCTGACAACTACGGGAGGGCTTAGGGCTCTCGAAGACACTCTAAAGCTCCCTGGCCAGAATCCATTGAAGGACGCGCATCTGAGACTTGACGAGGCTGTGCAAGAGGCATTCGGCTTTGTCTCGACCAAGCCTGCGATTCTCCAATTGATGGAGCTCAATACAGCAGTCGCTGCGAAGATATGAGGTGAGCGTCTTGTCGTCCCCCGTGACGTGACGGCGTCGGGGGGAGCACGCTCTCAATTGCCTGCGATCAGGCGACGGGCTTCTGCCAGCGGTGCGGCAGCAGCTCGTCGATGCGCCTGTTCGGATGGCTGGGAAGCCGCTCGAGCACGTCGCGCAGGTAAGCCCACGGATCGTGTCCATTGAGTTTGGCCGACTGCACCAGGCTCATCACGATCGCCGCGCGCTGGCCGGCCAACTCGCTGCCGCAGAAGAGCCATGCCTTCCTGCCCATCGCCCAGGGTTTGATTTGGCGTTCGATGAAGTTGTTGTCAATCGGCACCGCCCCGTCTTCGAGGTGCCGCGTCAGCGCGGTCCAGCTGTTCAGGCTGTAGTCGATCGCCCCGGCAATCGAGCCGCCGTCCGGCACGCGACTGCGTTCCAGCTTCAACCAGACGTGCAGCTCGTTCCACAGCGGCCGCGTGAGCTGGTCTCGGGCCGCCAGGCGCTGCTGCACGTCCATCCCCGCGAACTGACCCTCGACGTGGTAGATCCAGCCGATGCGCTTGATCGCCTCCTTGGCCACCTCGCTGGTGGCGACCAGTTCATCGAACTTACGGCGGGCATGAGCCACGCAATGGGCGGCGATGCGCTGCGGGTACACGCGCCGATCCAACACGCGGTCGTATCCCGCGTATTGGTCGCACACCAGCGTGCCGCTCCACGCCGGTTGATCGTCGATCGGCGAACCCGGTGGACCTTGAGCGCCCCCCAGGAAGGCCACCGGGTACTGCGAACCGCGGCCCAGGCAGAACTCATAGATCACCCCGCGCTGGGCATCCAGCTCGCCTCGCGCATAGGCCCAGATGTAGGTCCGCTTGGTCTTGCCCGCACCGGGGTCCAGCATCGCCACCGGCGTCTCGTCGGCGTGCACCACCGGGCAGCGCAGCACGAAGCGCTTGTGCGCTTCGTACAGCGGCTCCATCGCAGCGCCGGCGCGGCCGGACTGCGCAGCCAGCGTGGAGCGCGGCGTGTGAACACCTGACCTGGCGTTGATGGCCTCCTGGCGGTAGTACGGCAGGTGATCGACGAAGCGGCTGATCAACGTATGTGCCACCAGCCCGCTGGCGGCGATGCCGCCGTCGATGATCTGCGGATCGGCCGGCTCCTGCACCAGGCGTTCGATCCCTTGGCGCTGGCAGCAGCGGCAGGCCCACTTGCCGTAGATGTGGCGGTGCACGAAGAACTCGGCCGGCACGGTATCCAGCCGTTCGCTCACGTCCTCGCCGATACGCGTCATCGCCTGGCCACAGCCCGCTGTCGTGCAGGTCGTGTCCTGTGGCTCGTGATGGTGCTCGACGCGGCGCAGGTGATCGGGCAGTGCCTGGCGGCGCGGGCGCCGGGGCGGGGCCTTGGGTGCGGACAGCGTCTTGGGCAGGGCTGCTTGCAGCGCGGCGAGTTGCGCCTCCAGGTCGGCCTCGTCCTCCAGCAGCGTGTCCTGGAACAGCTGGCGCTGCTCGGCTGTCATCGCCTCGCTCTTGGCGCCGTACTTCCAGCGCTTCAGGCGCGTCAGCTCGAAGGTGATCTTCTCGATCTTCGCATCGCGCCAGGCGATGTCGCGGTCCTTGCGCTCGATCAGCTTTTGCTTGACCTCAAGGTCTCGCGCCTGTTGCTCGATGTGCCCAAGCATTTGCGCGGCCAGCGCCGCGGCGGACTCTTGCGACAGACCCTGCAGGTCCTGAGGCTTGAGGTCACGCATGCTGAGCATGCGTCGCATCTTGCCAAGGCCTGTGACCTCACGCCATTGGCGGATGTACTGTCAACGCATGGACGCGTGTCATGAGCATCATCACCTGGACGCTCACATCCGCGTGATCACGCTCATCTCGGGCAGGCGCTGCCAGGGCAGACCCACGATCAAGGCGTCGAACTGCGACTGCGTCAACGACAGCGGCGTCGACGCCGCTTCGCGTGGCCACGCGAAGTGACCGGCATTCAGGCGCCGCGCCGCGCACCACACACCGAACCCGTCGTGGACCAGCAGCTTGATGCGTGTCGCGCGCGCGTTGGCGAAGAGGTAGCCATGGTGCGCGTGGGCAGCGCCGGTGGTCTGCACAACGCAGCTCAGAAGCCGCTCGGCGCCGGCTCGCATATCCATCGGCGCGGTGCACAGCCACAAGGCGTCGATGCGGATCACTGCAGCAGCTCGCGCAGCCAGCCAGCGCAGTCGGCGGCCGCCGAGATCGGCCAGGTGACGTTCACGCCCAGAGCACCACGTTTGAGCTCGACCCGGATCGCCTCGGCGGGGGCGACCGTAGCCGTGGCAGGAGATGGCGCGGGCCTGGGCGCTGTCAACGACAGCGCAACGAACTGCGCTGCCGGCTCGCTCACCGGGCCTGATGCCACCGCTTGATTCGCCTTGAAGCCGCGGCCGCGGCGCCATTGGTGCACGAGGTTGGCGTTCACCCCGAACGACAACGCCACCGCCGATATCGAGGCGCCAGGCTCGGCGCAAGAGGCCAGCACCTGCGCCTTGAACTGCTCGCTGTGCCGCCGACGCGGCTTCTGATTGACGTGCATAGCTGTCCATCTAAGTTAGATGGACAGCATCTTCCACGTCTCAGCCACGCAGCTCAAGGTGGGACGGCCAGCCGCTCACTGTCAAGCTGCACTAGACGTAAGCGGTCAATTGACCGCGTCCTTGCGGGTTCCCGGTGGGTGTGATTGTCGCGCGTGGCGACGGAGGTCAGGTTGCGTCGGTGCCGATGGACCAGGGCAGCAGCGCCTCGTAGTCGTCGGCGGTGCTGGCCTTGGGAAGCGCAATCAGCAGCTTGCGCAGGTACGCGTAGCCGTCGATGCCATTGGCCTTGCATGTCTGCAGCAGCGAGTACAGGTTCGCGCTGGCATTGGCGCCGGCAACAGTGTCTGCGAATAACCAATTCCGCCGTCCGATCACAAACGGGCGGATCGAATTCTCGCAGGCGTTGTTGTCGATGGGGTGCCTGCCATCATCGACATAGCGCTCCAGCTTGGCCCACTGGCCTTGGGCGTAATGCAGTGCCTTGCCCAGCAGGCTCGCAGGTGCCACCGTGTGGAGATTGGCCAGCACCAGGGCCTTGATCTTGTTCAGCACTGGAAGACTGTGCTCGTGCCGCCGCAGCGTCAACGCGTTTGCGTCCAGGCCTTCCTGGCGAGCGACAGACTCGACGTGGTACAGCTTGGCGATCAGATCCATGAACTGGACGGCGAGCTGCTCCGGCCCGCGCTTGTCCTTGGGCAGCGCCTGCACGGCGTCGTTGAAGTACCGACGGCAATGCGCCCAGCACGCCAGGTGCATTAGCTGGTTAACCTCGGCCACCTTGTTGTAGGGCTCGTACCCGTCCGTCATCAGCACGCCGCCTTCTCGCGCGCCGGCATACAGGCGCAGTGACGCCTCCGTCCCCCGCGACGGCGTGTAGGCGAACAACCGGATCGGTGGGCCTGTTGCGTCGGCGCCTGACTTCTCGGTCATCTGCGCCCACATGTAGCTCTTGGTCTGCGCCTTGCGGCCCGGCTCCTTGAGCACCTGGATCTCGGTCTCGTCGCCGTAGATCAGCGGCGCCTCCAGCAGCCGGTCGCGCAGCAGGTTGATGACGGGCTGAACTGCCTGACCCACGCGCACGACGCTGGCGGCCATCGTGTTGCGCGAGATATCGGTACCGCCGAAGCGCCCCAGCAGCGCAGCCTGGCGGTACAGCGGCAGTCCGTCCATGTACTTGGAGGTGATGACCCAGGCCAGCAGCCCCTCGGTGAACAGCCCCTTGGGGATCACTTGCTGCGGCTTGGCCGCCAGGCGCAGTCCACCGTCGCAGCACGGGCATGCGTACTTGACACGCTCGTGCCGGATCACGCGCACCTGCTGCGGGATGATGTCCAGTTGCTCGGTGGCCTCCACGCCGATCTCGCGCAGCGCCGCGCCGTCGTGCGGGCACACGCGTTCGGATTCGGGCAATTCGTGCCGGACCACTTCCCGCGGCAGCGCCGGGTCCAGCGGTTTGCGACCACGCACCGCGCGCTTGTGTCCGGGTACGTCGACGCTCTTGTCGTTGCTGTCCTCAACGCCCGGTTCGGCGGCGGCGCCGAGTTCTTCGGCCTCGTTGAAGAACATGTCCTTCTGGTTCGTGCCCAGGACTTCGCTCTTGGCTGCGAAGAGCTGGCGCTTGAACTTGTTGAGCTGCTCTTGCAGCAAGTCGCGCTCGGTGCGCACGATGCGCAGTTCGCCGACCAGAGATGCATTACGTTGAGCCGCTTCTGCGCTTTGCCTGGTGGCTTCGGCCAGCGCCTTTTGCAAGGCTGCGAACTCTTGGGCGGAGGGCATTTGAACCATCGCCTTCTTTGATCTATTTGCAGTTCAGGTGTTCCTTGAACGTTGCATTTTCCAGCAGATTGTTTTCAGCACCATCGACTGATCCGCTTGCCTTCAGCACGGCCAAGATCGGGTGCTCAGGCGACCCGTTCGTACACGCGCTGAGGATGCCTTTGCGTGACCGCCAGATCAATGCCATCGAGCAACCAGTGCAGCTGCTCCACCGTCAACGTCGGCACCGTCACCTGCTCTGGCCAGATGAAGCGGTCCTGCTCCAGCCGCTTGAGCAACAACCAGAATCCGTTGCGGTCCCATCCCAGGATCTTGACGCGGTTGCGCCTGCGGTTGCTAAAGACGTATACGGCCGCAGCAAACGGGTTCAACCCCAGGGCCTGCTCCACAAGGACAGCCAGGCCGTTGATCCCCATACGGAAGTCAATGGCCGGGCGATGCAGATACACCGTCAGCGACTGGTCAAACTGGAACATGACAGGCCACTGAGGACTCGGATGACGGCAGGCAACTCCTCGAGCCGGGCTTCACCGAGGTCGAACTCCACGCCGTTGGGCAAACGAACGTGCAGTTTCAACATCGCAGCCGGCGCCTGCGCAGGCTGCGCCTTTGCAGCCTCGATCTGCAGCGGCACGAATACCGGGCTCGGGCTAACTCGCGCGGCCAACCCCGCCGGCCGCACAGCCGCAACTTCGTGGCGCTTGCCTATCCATGACCGTAGCAAGTTCGCGTTGATGCCGTACTGCATCCCGATCCGCGCCACCGACACGCCGGGTTGCAGGCAGGCCTGAACAATCTCGGCCTTCGCCTTCGGGTCGTAAGTACAACGCCCGTCTCGCTTTCGCCCCGTCACCAATCGGCTCGCCAACTCTGTATTGATCTCTGACATACGTGTCCACGTAGTTGTATATGGACACGTAGCTTCCATGTTCCGGCGAACGGATGGAAGACGGGGTCAAATGACCGCTTAC
>JANXVP010000190.1 GCA_025351615.1 Ramlibacter sp.
TGCCGAAATCGCGCGAGCCCGCAAGCTGCTGGCCCGAGGCGAAAATGTCGACGCCGTGCTCGAAGCCATGTCTCGCGGACTGACCCAGAAAATGCTGCATGGCGCGATGGCGGAGCTGCATGCCGGCGACGCCACGGCGCGCGAACGCGCCAGCAACGCAATCCAGCATTTCTTCCTGCGCAAAGAGCGTTAGCTTCGATCGCCCCGTCCGGCCCGCGCCCCGACATCCCCCGCCGCGCAGGGATGCGAAGGATGCAAGAGACGCCACCTGAATTTTTCGCGTTCCTCGCACGCGCCTTGCGTCATTTGCGCTACTGAACCCGCTCCGATGAAACCCTTTCTCCGCCAGCAACTCGAACGCTATCCGGTCCGTCTGCAGGAACTTGACTTTTTCCTGTCGCAGCAGGACGTGGTCAGCGACATGGATCGCTTTCGTGCACTCACCCGTGAGCACGCCGAAGTGAGCACGGTGGCCGCGCGCTATGCGGCTTTCCTCAACCGCGAACAGGAACTTGCCGGCGCCAGGCAGATGCTGGACGATCCCGACATGGTGGAAATGGCGCAGGAAGAAATCGGCGAGGCTGAGGGCGACATCACCGCGCTCGAGGAAGAGCTGCAGCGCCTGCTGTTGCCCAGGGACCCGGACGACTCGCGCAATGCATTTCTTGAAATCCGCGCCGGCACCGGCGGCGATGAATCCGCACTGTTCGCCGGTGACCTGCTTCGCATGTACACCCGCTACGCCGAGCGCCAGGGCTGGCGTACCGAGGTCGTGAGCGAGAGCCTGGGCGAGGTCGGCGGCTACAAGGAGGCGGTGATCCGCGTCATCGGCCAGGGCGTGTACGGCATGCTGAAGTTCGAGTCGGGCGGCCATCGGGTCCAGCGCGTTCCGACGACCGAGACCCAGGGCCGCATCCATACCAGCGCCTGCACCGTTGCCGCGTTGCCGGAGCCGGACGAGGCCCAGGCGGTGCAGATCAACCCCGCGGACCTGCGCATCGACACCTATCGCGCGTCCGGGGCGGGCGGTCAGCACATCAACAAGACGGATTCAGCGGTCCGCATCACCCATCTGCCCACCGGCACCGTGGCCGAATGCCAGGATGACCGTTCGCAGCACCGCAACAAGGCCAAGGCGATGCAGGTGCTGGTCGCGCGGATCCATGAGAAGGAACGCAGCGCCCGGGCGGCCAGGGAAGCGGCGACGCGCAAAGGGCTGATCGGCAGCGGCGACCGTTCCGACCGGATCCGGACCTACAACTTCCCGCAGGGGCGGCTCACCGACCACCGCATCAACCTGACCCTCTACAAGCTGCAGTTCATCATGGACGGCGATCTCGACGAAGTGATCGAGGCGTTGCGGCTGGCGCGCAAGGCCGAACAGCTGGAGGAGCTGGAACTCGGCGCCGCGGGCGGCGGTCGGCCATGACCCTGGCACAGGCTGTTGCCGCAGCCACCGCGGGCGGCCTGGACCGGCTTGACGCGCAGTTGCTTCTGCTTCACGCGCTCGGGCGCCCGCCGTCCGACAGGGCCTGGTTGCTGGCGCATGACGGCGACCCACTCGCAGCTGCGCACGAAGCGCTGTATCGCCAGTGGGCCGAGCGCCGCGGCAACGGCGAACCGCTGGCCTACATCACCGGCTACAAGGAGTTCTTCGGCCTGCAGTTCCAGGTGGACAAACGCGTGCTGGTGCCGCGACCGGACACCGAAACCCTGGTGGAATGGGCGCTGGAACGACTTCGCGCCCATCCGGGGACAGGCGGCCTCTCGGTCGTCGATCTCGGGACCGGCAGCGGAGCCATTGCCCTGTCGATCAAGCACAGCCGGCCCGACGTCCTGGTGGAGGCGGTCGATGCCAGCGTCGACGCGCTCACGATCGCCGCGGCCAACGCGAAGGCGCTCGGTTTGCAGGTCACGCTTCGGTTTGCCTCCTGGCTGACAGGGGCAACGGTCCGCTACGACCTCATCGTCGCCAACCCTCCCTACATCGCCGACACCGACCCGCACTTGCCAGGCCTCTCGCATGAGCCCACCCAGGCCCTGGCAGCGGGCCCCGACGGCCTGGACGACATCCGTGCCATCTGCTCCCAGGCGGCGGCGCATTTGAAGCCGGGTGGCTGGCTGCTGCTGGAACATGGCTGGGAGCAGGCGCAAGCAGTGCGCGCCCTGCTGCAGGCGGCGGGGCTGTCCAATGTCGGCGGCCGGCGTGACCTGGCCGGCATCGAGCGCTGCTCCGGCGGGCAATGGCTTGAACTGGGATAATCCACCCTCATGTCACAGGCCAAGGCCTGTAAGGAGATTTTCATGAGCGACCCCCAGCAACGCATCGACCAGCTCGTCAAGAACAACGACGTGCTGCTGTTCATGAAGGGCAATGCGAGCTTTCCGCAATGCGGGTTTTCCGGCCGGGCGATCCAGATCCTCAAGGCCTGCGGCGTCGACCCCAAGGCGGTTACCACCGTCAACGTGCTGGAGGACGACGAGGTGCGCCAAGGTATCAAGGAATACAGCAACTGGCCGACCGTTCCGCAGCTTTACGTCAAAGGCGAATTCATCGGCGGCTCGGACATCATGATGGAGATGTACCAGAGCGGCGAGTTGCAGCAGGTGCTCGGCGCTACACCGACCTGAATCAACTGGCAGTCGTGCAATGCGACTGCCAGCCGGGTGTCGGCAATTGCTGACAGTACGTTGCGCTTTCGATCTCCCTGCGTGCCGACTGGCGCGGCTTATGCTGAAATCAAGACAGAGGCCGTCGTAAGGAGTGTGGACCATGGAATCCCGCAGTCTTGTCCCCCAGCATTCGTCAACTTTCAAGTTGCCGATTGCCAACCTTCGCAACGTGTTCTGCCCCCACGACGTCGAGCGAAAGCTCGCCAAGCTGCCGGGCAAGGACCACGAGAGCCTTCGCACGACTTACGAGCGGATGCTCGAGCGCGGTCCGGAACGCTTCCAGGTCAAACCCAGCGGGCTGCCCCACATGGCGGCTCTCTACGGAGAGCTTCCCAACTTCACCGATGCGCTCGATGACATCAAGCGGCACGTCGCCCTGGCACAGGATTGCTGCGACGGCCTCGCGGTGACTCCGATGCTGCTGCTGGGGCCGCCCGGCATCGGCAAGACCCATTTCGCCCGCAAGCTGGCCGAACTGCTCGGCACCGGCATGAACCTGGTCCCAATGAGTTCGATGACGGCGGGCTGGCTGCTGTCGGGCGCCTCGTCGCAATGGAAAGGCGCCAAGCCGGGCAAGGTGTTCGAAGCGCTGGTGGAAGGCCAGTACGCCAACCCGGTGATCGTGGTGGACGAAATCGACAAGGCCAGCGCCGATGCGCAATACGATCCGCTGGGCTCGCTCTACAGCCTGCTGGAGCACGACACCGCCGGTGCGTTCATGGACGAATTCGCGGAGGTCGCCATCGATGCGAGTCAGGTGATCTGGATCATGACCGCCAACGATGAGCGTTTTATTCCCGAGCCGATCCTGAACCGGATGAACGTGTTCGAGATCGAGCCCCCTTCTTTAGAGGCGGCGCGCCAGATCGCCGGCAATTTGTACCGAACCATCCGCAGCGAACATGGCTGGGGCCAGGTTTTCGCACCGGAGCCTGGCGATGACCTGCTCGACCTGCTGGCGGAACTGGCACCGCGGGAGATGCGGCGCGCGCTGATGACGGGCTTCGGCAACGCCCGGTTGGATCAGCGTGACTCCATCACGCCGGACGACCTGCCAAAAAGCGGCAGCGCCCGGGGCAAAATCGGATTCATCCAGTAACTGCTCGCCCCGCCAGCGCGCGACGGGCAATCAGTTCGGTCCGCCGGGCGCCTTGTCGATCGGTCGCGTCGGATCGGCCGGCTTCTCCGTGGCAGGCAGCTGGTGGAAGTCCCAGTTCCTGCTGGCCGCGAAGACCGCGTCGGGATATTGCGGTTTGCCGCGGCTTCCGTTGTAGCGGCCCAGCGCCATGAACAGGTCGCCCTTCTCTCGCTCGATGTAATGGCGCAGGATCACGCAGCCAAAGCGCAGGTTGGTCTGCATATGGAACAGTTTGCCGGCGTCGCCATCGCCGATCACGCGGGTCCAGAACGGCATCACCTGCATATAGCCACGCGCTCCCACCGGACTGAGCGCGAACTTGCGGAAGTTGCTTTCCACCTGGATCAGACCCATCACCAGTCCCGTATCCAGCCCCGCGCGCCTGCTTTCATACCAGACGGTCTGCAGGAATTCCTTGCGCTCCAGCCATTCGGTCTTGCGCTGTCGCAGCCGGGTGCTCATGGCGCCCAGCCAGCGCAGATACACCAGGCGCGCGTCGGTGTCGCGAAATTCGGGGATCGGCGGGGTCCCCCCGCTGGAAACAGCGGCACTCAGGGCATTGCGCACAGCATCGGCGAGAGGCTCCTCGACCTGGCCGCCCGCAATCGCGCGCCGGGCAAAGGAAAGGGTGGCCAGCCCTGCCGACACGGACTGGAGCAGTTGCCGCCTGGAAATCACGGCTTGAGACGGCTCTGCAAGAAGTCGAACACCCCGGCAGCCGGCACCTTGGTGGCGGCGGCATCGCGGCGATGCTGGTATTCGAGCTGGCCTTCCTTCAGGCCACGTTCGGAGATGACAACGCGATGCGGCACGCCGATCAGCTCCCAGTCGGCGAACATCGCACCGGGGCGCTCGCCGCGGTCGTCGAGCATCACGTCGACGCCCGCCGCGACCAGCTCATCGTGCAGCTTTTGGGCCGCGGCCCTGACGTCGGCGCTGCGGTCCATGCCGATCGGGCAAACCACCACCGTGAAGGGCGCGATCGCATCCGGCCAGATGATGCCGCGTTCGTCGTGATTCTGCTCGATCGCGGCAGCCGGCAAGCGCGTGATGCCGATCCCGTAGCAGCCATCTCCAGCGGCTGCGGCTTGCCGGCTTCATCGAGAAAGTTCGCACCCATGGGCGCGCTGTATTTGGTGCCGAGGTAGAACACATGACCCACCTCGATACCGCGCTCGATCGCGAGCCGCCCCTTGCCGTCGGGCGACAAGTCTCCGTCGACCACGTTGCGCAGGTCGGCCACGGCGTCGGGCTCGGGCAGGTCGCGGCCCCAGTTGACTCCAGTGAAATGGACATGTTCTTCGTTCGCGCCGCAGATCCAGTCGCTCATCACGGCGACCTCCCGGTCGGCGATGATCTTCACAGGCTGCTTCATCGCCATCGGACCCAGGTAGCCGGGCCTGGTTCCGAAGTGGGCCTCGATCTCAGGGACTGTCGCAAAGCGAAATCCTGAGTCCAGGCCAGGCACCTTGCCGACCTTAATCTCATTCATATCGTGGTCGCCGCGCAGCAGCAGCAGCCAGACCTGCGAAGTGACGATCTCGCCGCGCCCGTTGGTCTGGTCGGTCGCCAGCACCAGCGACTTCACCGTGGTTGCCAACGGCACGCTCAACAAGGCGGCGACGTCGGCACAGGTGCTTTTGCCCGGCGTCGGGGTCTTCGCCATGGGCTGCGAAGCCGGCTTGCGCGCGTCTTTCGGCGCCAGCGCCTCGGCCTTCTCCATGTTGGCCGCGTAGTCGCTCTGCGGGTTGTAGACGATGGCGTCTTCGCCGGTCGCGGCGATGACCTGAAATTCCTCTGACAGGTCGCCGCCGATGGCGCCGCTGTCCGCCGCCACCGCCCGGTAGCGCAGGCCGAAGCGGTCGAAAATCGCCCGGTACGCCTGGGCCATCACCTGGTAACTGGCCTTGGCCGCGGCCATGTCGCGGTCAAAGCTGTAGGCATCCTTCATGATGAATTCGCGGCTGCGCATGACGCCGAAACGCGGCCGCCGCTCGTCGCGGAACTTGGTCTGGATGTGGTAGAAATTCTTCGGCAGCTGCTTGTAGCTGCGCAGTTCCTGCCGCGCAATGTCGGTCACCACTTCCTCGCTGGTCGGCTGGATGATGAAGTCGCGGTCATGTCGGTCCTTCACCCGCATCAGCTCGGGGCCCATCGCGCTCCAGCGCCCGGTCTCCTGCCAGAACTCAGCCGGCTGGACCACGGGCATCAACAGCTCGACCGCGCCGGCGCGGTTCATCTCCTCGCGCACGATCGCTTCGATCTTGCGGATGACGCGCAAACCCATCGGCATGTAACTGTAGATCCCGGCGCCGAGCTTCTTGATCATGCCCGCGCGGGTCATGAGCTGGTGGCTGACCACTTCGGCGTCGGCGGGCGCTTCCTTGAGGGTGGAAATAAAGAACTGGGAAGCTTTCATGGGTGGGGCGCAACACGTCCTTCAGCAGCGCCAGACCCTTGCCCGCAGGGCACCGGCGTGCATAATGAACTCAGTTTAAAATTTGGGGTTTGATTATGCTTGACCGGGACGGCTTCAGGCCCAACGTCGGCATCATCCTGCTCAACCAGAAAAACCAGGTGTTCTGGGGCAAGCGCATCCGCACCCATAGCTGGCAGTTTCCGCAGGGTGGCATCGACCGGGGGGAGACCCCCGAACAGGCCATGTTCCGCGAACTGCACGAAGAAGTGGGCCTGCAGTCCGAGCATGTGCGCATCGTTGCCCGCACCCGCGACTGGTTGCGCTACGAGGTGCCGGACCGATACATCCGCCGCGACGCGCGCGGCCACTACAAGGGCCAGAAGCAGATCTGGTACCTGCTGCAGCTCACCGGCCAGGACTGGAACCTGAACCTGCGCGCCACCAACCATCCCGAATTTGACGCCTGGCGCTGGAACGAGTACTGGGTTCCGCTGGATGTGGTGGTTGAGTTCAAGCGTGGGGTTTATGAAATGGCGCTGACCGAACTGGCCCGCTTCCTGCCGCGGCACGATCACCGCAACCGTTACCTGCGCAGCGGCATGCGCTCGCGCGAGCACGATGGCAACGACGGCGCCATGGACCAGATGCCGGGCGGAGGCTTCGAGTTGCCGCCGGGCGCCACCTTCGAGCCGGATCCCCAGTCGAGCCTGAACGCGATTCCGTACGACGACAAGCATGCGCCGAACTAGAGTTTGCGTGCTGGCGCTGGCGCTCGCCGCCGGCGCTGCGCAGGCGCAGCCGACTGCGCCCGATCCGGACTGGAAGGAAGCGCAAGCCCCGCCCCCGCCGGTGCTTCAAACCGACCGCCTGATCAGGATCGACGTGCCCGAATCCGCGCTGCGCTTCGGGGTCGACCCGGCGTCCATTGCGGTCACCAGCGACGGAATCGTCCGCTACGTGGTGGTCGCCGCCAGCAGCACCGGTGTGGTCAACGCGCTGTATGAAGGCATCCGCTGCAACACCGGCGAAGTCAGGGTGTATGCGCGCCACAACCCGGACAGGGGCTGGGTGCAGGTGACTGACAGCCCGTGGCGATCGCTGTACGAAACGCGGCCTTCGCGACACAGCCTGGTGATCGCCCGGACCGGGGCCTGTGTCGGCGGCGCCCCCAACCAGTCCGCTACCCAGATCGTGCGCGACCTCGGCGGCAGCGTGAACTGGCGCTTCTGGAACAAATAGCGGGTCGGCGGCGAGCTGCCGCATCACGCGTCGCACTGCCTAGATCGTCTCCCCGGAGCTCAGACGGCGCGAATTCGCAGGGTCCCGAAACACCAGTGGATGCTCGCGCAGCGAATGCGACGCACCCGTACCGGCATGGGCCACCGCCTCCAGCACCAGTGAATGGTGTGGGCTTTTGACGCACACGGGATCGGCGGCGGATGGGTCATTTGCAATGAGGTAAGCCTGGCAACGGCAGCCGCCCAGGTCGTGCTCACGCTGGTCGCAACTCGAGCACGGTTCCTTCATCCAGCCAGTGCCCCGGTAGCGGTTGAAGCCTTCCGAGTCGAACCAGATCTCGCGCAGCCCGACCGAGCGCACGTTCGGGAATTCCAGCCCCGGCAGCATGCGCGCGGTGTGGCAGGGCAAGGCCGTCCCGTCCGGGGTGACGGTCAGGAACATGCTGCCCCAGCCGTTGACGCACTTCTTGGGTTTCCCTTCGTGGTAATCGGGCGCGACGAAGAACAGCCGCATGCGGTCCCCCAGCTTCAGGCGCCAGGCGTCGGTAACGGCTTCAGCACGCTGCAACTGTTCGTGCGTGGGCAGCAACTGGTCACGGTTGAGAAAGGCCCAAGAGTAGTACTGGGTGTTGGCCAGTTCCAGGTATTCGGCCCCGAGATCCGAGGCCATGCTGATGATGCGGTCGATATGGTCGATGTTGTGGCGGTGGATCACCACGTTCATCACCATCGGCCAGCCTTGCTCCTTGATCAGCCCGGCGACGCGGTTCTTCAAGGCAAAGGTTTTGGTGTTCGACAGGAAGTCGTTCATGTCGCGGGTGGAATCCTGGAAGGACAGCTGGACATGGTCGAGGCCGGCCGCTTTCAAGGCCTTCGCGCGCTCGGCGGTGAGGCCGACCCCCGAGGTCAGCAGGTTGGTGTAATAGCCCAGTCGATGTGCTTCCGCGACGATGACCTCCAGGTCGTCGCGCACCAGCGGCTCCCCGCCCGACAGACCGCATTGCACCGCCCCCAGCTCGCGACCCTGTCGCAGCACTCGCAGCCAGTCGTCGGTGGACAGCTCGTCAGCGTGCTGCGCAAAGTCCACCGGGTTGTAGCAGAACACGCAGTGCAGCGGACAGCGATAGGTGAGCTCGGCCAGCAGCCACAGGGGCGGGCCCGGCTGGCCCGACGGGCCCGTCGATGGCACCTCGCTCATGACCACTCCAGCCAGCGCTGCTGGCCCGCAACTGCGACGAAACCGAGCACCTCGCGCTCCAGGCCGGTGGCGGTGAACGCCTGTTCCAGCTCGGCCACGATGTCGGAAACGCTGCGCTTGCCGTCGCAGCGCTGCAGGATCTCACCGCCGCTCTGGTTGAGTTTGACCATGCCCTCGGGATAAAGCAGGACATGGCAGTCCTGCGCGGCTTCCCACTGCAGGCGAAAACCGTGAGCGATGCGCGGCACGCTGCCGGTGCTGGGCTGATTCATTGGCTCACCCCGTAGCGCTGGGCCATGGCGTCGTTCATGGCCCAGAGGATGTCGAGCTTGAACTGCAGCACCTGCAGCGCGCGCTCCTGCAGCGCACGGGTCGTGAAATGGCCCAGCGTCACCGCCAGGCCTTGCTCGACGTCGCGCCGGGCCTGGCTGACGCGGTTGCGGAAGTAGCCCAGACCCTGCGGCTCGATCCAGGGATAGTGCTCGGGCCAACTGGCCAGGCGCTGCCTGTGAATCTCGGGGGCGAACAGTTCAGTCAGCGACGAGCACACCGCCTCTTGCCAAGGCGCCCGCCGCGCGAAATTCACATAAGCATCGACCGCGAAGCGCATTGCCGGCACCACATGCCGCAGGTCCAGCACTTCGTCCCGGCTCAAGCCTACAGCTTCCGCCAGCCGCAGCCAGGCCTCGATTCCCCCTTCATCCTTGACTCCACCAAATTCGAAGCCGTCGTGGTCGAGGATGCGCTGCACCCAGCCGCGTCGCACCTCGGGGTCCGGGCAGTTCGACAGCACGGCCGCGTCCTTCACTGGAATCGCGATCTGGTAATAGAACCTGTTGGCCACCCACCCCCGGATCTGCTCGGGCGTGGCCAAGCCGCTATTGAGCTTGACGTTGAACGGGTGATGAATATGGTAAGCGCGACCGCGCGCCCGAAGCTGGGCCTCGAACTCGTCGCGGCTCCACGCCGGACCCTGGTCTGGCTGGATTTCGGATTGCAAAATATCTGCGCGCATCATCGGAGTCGCTTCAAAGCTGGAATTCCATTGCGTCCTCGCACACCGCGATGCGTTCGCGCGCCAGCGCCGCGCGCTCTGGCGAGTCCTCGTCGAGGATCGGGTTTGTATTGTTGATGTGGATCAGCATGCGGCGCGTGTGCGCAGGCAGCCGGGCCAGCCACTCGATCATGCCGCCCGGTCCCGACTGCGGCAGATGCCCGATCTCGCGCGCCCGTTTGCTTCCGACACCCAGTCGCGGCATTTCATCGTCTGTCCAGAAGGTACCGTCGACCATCACCGCGTCGGCGCTGGCCATGGCGTCGAACGTCGCTGGGTCGACCGCTCCAAGGCCCGGCGCGTAAAAAAGCGAGCGGCCGCTGCTCCGGTCGGTGATCGTGATGCCGATGTTGTCGCCGGGCACCGGCTGGTCGCGATGCGGCGAATACGGCGCCGCCTTGCTCGATAGCGGCAGCGCCCGCAAACGCAAGCCGGGCACACCCGCCACCTCGAAGCTTGTGCCGTCCAGCGGAATTCGCTGGCACGCGACACCACAATAATGCGAAAGCACCCGCAGGACGGGATTGCCTTGCGTCAGGTCTTCCTCGACCGGGGCGGTGCACCAGAGCGGAAGCGGCGAGCCCCGCTCGCGCAGCATGAACAGGCCGGTTGCATGGTCGATCTGCCCATCCATCAGGAGCACTGCGGCGATCGCCGTGTCGCGCAACTGCCGGGCCGGTTGCAGCACAGCGCTCGAGCGGATCTGTTCCAGCACATCGGGCGACGCGTTGAACAGCACGCCATCGGCGCTGCCGTCCGGGCGCACGAAGATCGACGACTGCGTGCGCGGCTTGGCCCGGACCGTGCCGGTACGCACACCGGCGCAATTGCGGCAGTTGCAGTTCCATTGAGGAAAGCCGCCGCCGGCGGCCGAGCCGAGGACTGTGACACGCATAGTTAGGAAAAAAAAGGGGCGACGCGACCGGCGCAAACCGGGGCGTCGCCGGGTCCGCTCAGCGGGCCGAAACGTACATCGTGATTTCGAAACCGAAGCGGAAATCAATTGCCGTTGGTGTCTGCCATTGCATGGTCTGCTCTCCATCAAAAGTGACGCGGCACCGGCTGGCGCGCGTAAGGACGGCCTGTCCCTTGGCGTATCCTGGGCGCTGCGGCGTTGCTGCAACAGGCCCCGACCCTTGAATGACCCCTCATGATTTTCATGAATCTGCACCGGTCACCAGGGGCCAGTGGCTCAGCCGATACCATCGGTAGCAGTGATGCAGACGCTTCTTTACCCCGACCTGCCCGCGCTTCGCAGCTTCATGCTGCCAGCAGGCGCAGGCCATGTGCTGCAGGTCGAAGAGTGGGGACGCCCCGACGGCATCCCGGCACTGGTGCTGCATGGCGGGCCAGGCTCTGGCTGCTCGCCGTTGCTGCGTCGTTTCTTCGACCCACAGCGTTTTCGCGTGATCTGCCCGGACCAGCGCGGCGCCGGCCGCAGCACGCCGGCTGGCGCGCTTCACGACAACACCACAAACCGCCTGCTCGCGGACTTGCGCGCGTTACGGCAGGCGCTGGGCGTGGCGCGCTGGCTGGTCGTCGGCGGCTCCTGGGGGGCGACGCTGGCGCTGGCCCATGCGCTGGATACGCCTGAAGCAGTGGCAGGACTGCTGCTACGCTCGACTTTCCTCGCTCGAGCCGAGGACATCGATGGCTTCTTCCGTGATGCACCGGAGCCGCTCGCCAGCCGGTGGCGGCACCTGCCCGAGGCAGGATCAATTCAGGCGCGGACCCTGGCCCAGACCTGGCACGCCTGGGAGCGGACGATGGGCGGTCTGGAAGCTGCCCCAGCGCCAGAAGCACCAGAGCTCGACACGCTGGTCGCGCGCTACCGGATCCAGAGCCACTATCTGCGTCAAGGCTGCTGGCTGCAAAAGCCTGGCCTGCTCGAGCGCTGTGCTGGCGTGCCGCGAGTTCCAACTTTGCTGTTGCACGGAACGGCCGACCGGATCTGTCCGCCCGATGGCGCCCGGGCGCTACACGCGCGGCTGCCGGAAAGCGTGCTTGCCTGGGCCGCAGGGGCGGGGCACGATCTGATGCATCCCAGGGTAGTGCAGCGAATGATCGAAGCGCTGGATACCTTTGCAGCGCAGGGGAGCTTTGAGGCGAGGGTCGACGCATGAGGCGCTGGGGCGGTCCCGGCCCGATGACAGAAACCTACCGCGAGCAGGTCCACCCATGAGTCTTCGGCTGAAAATCAATCTGATCGTTGGCACGCTGACTGTCATGTTCGTGGTCGGCCTGCTGGCGCTGGAGATCGGCAACCTGCGGGTATCTGTCAACGAGGAAGTGGTCGCGGCCAACCGCGTGGCTTCCCAGCTGCTCAAACGCATGGCCGGACTCAGCGCCT
The DNA here is from genome assembly GCA_025351615.1 of Ramlibacter sp. Taxonomy (GTDB): domain Bacteria; phylum Pseudomonadota; class Gammaproteobacteria; order Burkholderiales; family Burkholderiaceae_C; genus Ramlibacter. The sequence continues at coordinate 12,071 of JANXVP010000190.1, forward strand.
CCGAGGGCACCCCGGCAATGCTGTCGTTTCTCAAGGGCGTGGGCAGGGTCCGATCCGCCGAAATCAGCCTGGTGGATTCACAAGGCCGGACGCTCTATGAATCGCCACCGTCGCCCTACAAGCCGGGCCGCGATGCGCCCGCGTGGTTTGAGCGGATGATCTCGCCTGCGCCGTCGATCCAGATCCACGACTTTGCCGATGCCCGGCTTCGGGTGCGCGCCAACGCCTCGCGTGCAGTGCTCGACGCCTGGGATTTTCTGCTGCCGTTCAGCGCTGGCGCCGTGGCCCTGCTGTTGGCGATCAACGTGCTGGTGTTCTGGCTGGTTGGGCGCGCCGTGCGACCGTTGCAGCAGGTCGTCGACGGCTTGGTCCAGCTTCAGGCAGGACGTTTCAACGTGGTGCTGCCGCCATTGCGGGGAACCGAAGCCGCGGCGATCGGCGCGGCGTTCAATCGACTGGTTGGCGTGCTGGGCGAGTTGTTGGCGACCGAGCGCCGCGCGATCCGCGCCGAACAGCAGCTGTCGGACTCCCGCGAACTGACCCGCTGGATTGACCACCGGCTGGAGCAGGAGCGGCACCTGATCGCACGCGAACTGCACGACGAACTGGGCCAGTCGGTGACGGCGATCCGCAGTCTGGCGCTCTCGATCGCGCAGCGGATCCTGGACCGCGACCCGGAATCCGGCCAGGCAGCGCAACTGATCGCGGAAGAATCATCCCGGTTGTACGACGCGATGCATGGGCTGATTCCCCGGCTGACGCCGCTCGTCCTGGACAGCTTTGGCCTGAGCGAGGCGCTGATGGATCTGGCTGAACGAACTCGCAAGACCCATCCGGATGTGCAACTTGCGCTGCGCTTCGAATCCGGCCAGTTGCCGCCGCTCGACCCCGAGGACGCGCTGGCTTTGTACCGCGCGGCCCAGGAGGGAATTACCAACGCGTTGCGCCACGGCCGGGCCCGGCATCTGATGCTCGAATTGCAGCGCGGCGTCGAGGAATTGACCCTGACCGTGGAGGATGACGGTGATGGACTGGCCGTCGACTGGCAGCAGAAACCCGGCCACCATGGCCTGCGCTGGCTGGCCGAGCGGGTGCTGGCGCAGGGAGGGCGCCTGGTGATCGAGAATGCCTCCAGCCGCGGGGTGCGACTACGGGTAGTGTTGCCGCTGGCACGGCTCACCGGGACGGCCGCATGATCAGCGTCCTGCTGGTCGATGACCACGCGGTCGTGCGGATGGGTTTTCGCATGCTGCTGGCAAATGCCGACATCGGGGTGGTCGGCGAGGCGGGCGATGGTGAGCACGCCTGCCAGCTCTACCCGCGGCTTCACCCGGACGTGGTGGTGATGGACCTGTCGATGCCCGGAATGGGCGGGCTGGAAGCGGTGCGTCGACTGTTGGCTCAGGACGCGAAGGCGCGGGTGCTGGCCCTGTCCACCCATGAAGACCCGAGCTATGTGCGCTTCATGCTCAAGGCCGGCGCGCTCGGCTATGTGTCCAAGCGCAGCGCGCCCGAGGAGTTGATGCAGGCCATACGCACGGTGGCCGGCGGTGGCCGCTTCCTTGACGCCCATGTGTCGCAACGCATGGCCATGCAGGCTTTCGACGGCGGGCAAAACCCGGTCGAGGTCCTGTCGGAACGCGAGTTCGCCGTCTTCATGGAGCTGGCGCGCGGCATGACGGTAA
>JANXVP010000218.1 GCA_025351615.1 Ramlibacter sp.
CCGGAATCGAACCGGGTTCAGCGGCCGCGGCCGCCGCGGCGCTGGCCACCGCCACCGCCACCGCCGCCGCCTAAACCACCTCCGCCGCCGGCACCACCGCCCCCCCCGCGGCGCTGCCCGCTGCCGCGCTGGCCGCCGGCCCCGCCCTGGCGCTGGCGCGTGAAGCTATCTGCGCCGATATAGCCAAGCGAAGTTTTCATCGGGTCGGGCTGGGCATTGCCGCCCCCCTGGCGGTCAGTGCCGCGGTCGCCGCCCCGGTCACCGGCGTTGCGGTCCTTGTTGCGCCGTTGCTGGCCCTGGCCGCCCGCGCTGCGCCCGGGACTGCCCGGCCCAGCGCCGGGCCCCGGAGGGCCGCCACGCTGCTGCGCTTCGCCTGTGCCGCCCGGTCCGCCGGGACCGCGCGGACCGGCTGTGCGGTTGCCGCGCCGTCGATTGCGCCCGCCCCTGCCTGCACCACCCTCCCCGGGCCCGTCGCGCTCGGCGCGCTCCGGCCGCGAGCCTTGCGGCCTGTCGGCGCCCGCTGCGTTCATCAGCTCCCGGATGTCGCGCTCGTCGAGCTCCATCCAGGCGCCGCGCTTGAGGCCGCGCGGGAGCACCATGGCGCCGTAGCGGATCCGGATCAGGCGGCTGACCGCATGTCCAACGGCCTCGAGCATCCGGCGCACCTCGCGGTTGCGGCCTTCAGAAATGGTGACGCGGTACCAGGTGTTGGCCCCCTCGCCGCCGCCTTCATCGAGCGAGCCGAACTGGGCCCGGCCGTCATCGAGCTCGACACCGTCGAGCAGCCGCTGCTTTTCCTCAGCGCTGAGCGCACCCAGCACGCGCACCGCGTACTCGCGCTCCAGCCCGAACCGCGGGTGCATCAGCTTGTTGGCCAGCTCGCCCGAGCTGGTAAATAGCAGCAGGCCTTCAGTGTTGAGGTCGAGCCGGCCGACCGACTGCCACTTGCCCTGGTACAGCCGTGGCAGCTTGCGGAAAACGGTCGGGCGGTTCTGCGGATCGTCGCTGGTGACGATCTCGCCGACCGGCTTGTGGTACGCGATAACGCGAGCCGGCGGCGGCGCGATCCGGTAGCGGATCGGCTTGCCATTGATCTTGATCTGGTCTCCGAACTGAATGCGCTGCCCAATGTGGGCCGGCTCGTTGTTGACCGAGATCCGGCCCTGGGTGATCAGCTGTTCCATCTCCAGCCGCGAACCAAGACCGCTTTGGGCCAGCACCTTGTGCAGCTTGGGCGTGTCGGCCTGCGGCGTCAGCACCCGCTTGGGCAACGCGACTTCCGGGCTGTCCTCATCGGCGTCGAACTGTCCCGACACCACGTCGGCGAACAGGATCGGCGCTGGCGGCTCCGGCGGCGGTCCGCGGCGTGCTTCCCGCTCGCCGTCGTCATCCTCGTCTTCATCGTCCTCGTCGGGGTCGTCGTCGACGCCGAAGCGCTCCAGTTCCTGCTCGCGCCGGGCCTGGGAAGCGGCCTCTTTCTCTTCCAGCTCTTCGAGGGTGGGGGCGTCGCTGGCGCCGGAAACCGGTGGCTTCATGGATCAGGTCTCGACTGCTTGGGCCGCATCGTCGGCGGCACCTTCATCATCGGGCGGCAGGGCCGGCGCGTCCGCCGCTGCCTCGGGGGGCTGGACGGATGCGCCAGCAGGTGAAGCGGCATCGGCCGCGAACGGCTCGGGTCCTTCGATGCGCAATTCCGGCTGGAGGTGGTCGGCGTTGGCGGCCAGCGCCGCAAACACCGCCGATTGCCGAGCCGGCGGGTCAAGCAGCGGCAGCTGATCGAGCGACTCCAGCCCGAGGTCGTCCAGGAACTGGCGGGTGGTGGCGAACAGGGCCGGCCGCCCCGCAGCCTCGCGATGGCCGATCACCTCGACCCAGCCGCGATCTTCCAGCTGTTTGAGCAGCAGCGAATTGATCGTCACGCCGCGGATGTCTTCCATGTCGCCGCGCGTGACCGGCTGCCGGTACGCGATGATGGCCAGCGTTTCCAGTGTGGCCCGGGTGTACCGGGGCGGCTTCTCGGGATGCAGCCGGTCGAGGTATTCGCGCATCTCGGGCCGGCTCTGGAACCGCCAGCCGCTGGCGACACAGACCAGTTCGACGCCGCGCTGGGCCCAGTCGTTGCGCAGGTCTTCCAGCAACGACTTGATGGTGTCGGCGCCGAGCTCGTCACGAAACAGGACGCGCAACTCCCGCACAGGCAGGGGCTGCTGCGAACAAATCAATGCGGTTTCGAGGACGCGCTTGGCGTCCGCCGTATTCATGGTCTTGCGGTTCCAGGAAAAGGCGCCACGGGGCGGGCAAATTTTCGGGCCAATCCGGCCAGGGTGAAGGGCGATCCATTCGCTGCGGCGCCGCCGCCGAGGCAGTCGCATCGCATGCCTCTGCGGGCTAGCCGGGGGCGTGGCTCAAGAGCCATTGGGCGCCATTGTAACGCAGGCCCCAGAGCTCCATCGCCCTGACCATGTCGGCCGGCACCGGAGCCAGGAACTCGAGCGCAGCGCCGCTGACCGGGTGCGGGAACGCCAGCCGGAAGGCGTGCAGCGCCTGCCGCCGCATGTCCCCCGCGGGCGTTCCGCCGTAAAGCGCGTCTGCGACCAGCGGATGGCCGATGCTCGCCATGTGAACCCGGATCTGGTGGGTGCGGCCGGTCTGCAGCGTCGCGCGCACCAGGCAGCCATCCTGCGCGTTTTCGATCAGGTCGAAGCCGGTCGACGCCGGCTTGCCCGAGGTCCGGTCGAGATCGACAGCAGCCATGCGCAAGCGGTTGCGGGGGTCGCGCCCGATCGCGGCATCGACGCGGCGCGCGCGGGCGCCGGTCCACGGCCGGTGGGCCAGCGCCACATACTGGCGCACGACGTCGCGCGCGGCGATCCGTTGCACCAGTGCGTCCATTGCTGCGCGGCTGCGGGCCACCACCATCAGGCCACTGGTGTCCTTGTCCAGCCGGTGCACGATGCCGGCCCGGGGAAGCAGCTGGGCCTGGCCGTCATGGGCCAGCAGGCCGTTGAGCAAGGTGCCGCTCCAGTTCCCCGGCGCCGGATGGACCACCAGGCCCGCCGGCTTATTGAGCACCAGCAGGTGTTCGTCCTGAAACAGGATGTCCAGCGCCATCGGCTCGGGCTTGAAGGCCTGGCTCTGCGGCGTCGGTCGCAGTTCGACGGTCCCGGCGTCGTCCGCCTTGACCTTGTGGGATGGCTTCACGATCGCCCTGCCGTTGATCAGCACGGCGCCGGACTCGATCAATTGCTGCAGATAGCTGCGCGAGAACTCGGGGACCAGCAGCGCAAGGGCACGGTCCAGCCGCTCGCCATGATGCGGCGCGGCAATGGCGAAAGCACGCAGTTCGCTCTCGGGGCCGGCGTCGGCGGCTTCGTCCAGCAGGCTTTGCATGTCCGGTTCCGGAGGGGTGGCCGATATAATCAAGTTGCCCTGTTCAAGAAAGTGCCCGCGAATGTCGAGCGTCAAATTATCGGTTGTCCTGTCCCTGCTGCTGGCTTGCGCCCTGGTGACCGGCTGCGCCTCCTCGCCGGACGACAAGACCAGTTCCTGGAGCCCGAACCGGATTTATGCCGAGGGCAAGGACGAACTCAATTCCGGCGCCTACGACAAGGCCATTCCTCTGTTCGAGAAACTCGAAGGCCGCGCGGCCGGAACCGCGTTGGCGCAGCAGGCCGAGCTCGAAAAAGCCTACGCCCAGTACAAGTCCGGCGACCAGGCGCAGGCCCAGGCCACGCTGGACCGTTTCATCAAGCTGCACCCCGCCAGCCCCGCTCTCGATTACGCGCTCTACCTCAAGGGCATCGTCAACTTCAACGACAACCTGGGTCCGTTCTCCTTCCTGTCGCGCCAGGACCTGTCCGAGCGCGACCAGAAGGCCGCCAAGGAATCCTTCGAGTCGTTCAAGGAGCTGGCGGCCCGCTTCCCGGATTCGCGCTATGCGCCGGATGCGAAGGCGCGCATGACCTACATCGTCAATTCGCTGGCGCAGTACGAAGTGCACGTCGCGCGCTACTACTACAGCCGCGGCGCCTACGTCGCAGCCGTCAATCGGGCCCAGAACGCGCTGACCGACTACCAGGACGTGCCGGCGCTGGAAGAAGCGCTGTTCATCATGGTCCGCTCGTACGACGCGCTGGGGATGGCCCAGTTGCGCGACGACACCCGGCGCGTGATGGAAAAAAACTACCCGAGCAGCGGATACCTGTCGCGCGGCGTCAGGTCCGGCCAGGAACCGTGGTGGAAGTTCTGGTGAATTGGCCCCCCGCTTGCGGCTGACGCCGCTGCGCTGCCCCACGGGGAGGGCGTTCGGCGCCTAGGGGCGGCCCGGCGGCGCCTCAGTGCGCAGCAGCTCCAGCGCTTCGTAGAATTCGTCCGCGGTCTGCAGCCGGCGCATCGGCGGCAGCGCTGCCAGCAGCCGGCGGCCGTAGCCCATGCTGACAAGCCGCGTATCGCACACGACCAGCACGCCCTGGTCGGACTCGCGCCGGATCAGGCGGCCCGCACCCTGCTTGAGTGCAACCGCCGCTTCCGGCACAAAGTAGTCGTTGAAAGCGCTGCGGCCCTGGCCTTCCAGCCGCTGTGCCCTGGCCTCCACCAGCGGATCGCCGGGTGGCGGAAACGGCAGCTTGTCGATGATCACCAGCTGCAGCGAGTCACCGGGAACATCGACCCCTTCCCAGAACGACGCTGAAGCGACCAGGACACAGCCCGCACGACCTTGCGATGCGCCTTCGCGAAAGCGCTCGATCAGGCGCCGCTTGGGCCACTGGCCCTGTACCAGCACCTCGACTTCCAGCGACCCTTCGAAGCGGGCCTGCAGGGCATCGCCGATCGCGCGCAGCGCCCGCAGAGTTGTCGTCAGCACCATCGTCCGGCCGCCGAGACGACGCACCGCATCGGCGGCCAGCGATGCGACCTGGGTGCCGTGGCCGGGGTCGTTGGGCTTGGGCAGTTCGCGCGGCACGTACACCGCGGCCTGGGTCCCGTAATCGAACGGGCTTCCTACCCGCAGCACCTGCGCCCCGGCCAGGCCGCAGGGCTCGGTGAACCAGCTCAGGGCCGCATCGTCGCCCAGCGTCGCCGAGGTGAAGATCCAGGCGCGCCGGGAGTCCTGTGCCTCCTCGCTGCCCTGGCGCAAAAGCTTGTCCTGCACCGCCTTGGCGATGTCCAGCGGCGACTCGACCAGGCGCAGCTGGGTTCCCACATCCACCCAGCGCACCGACCCCGGCGGACAGGCTCGGGCAAAACTTTCGGCGCGCTGGGCCAGGACGGCCGCTCGTTCGTGCAGTCGGACGAAGTCAGGGGCGATCTCGCTCACCGCCTGCAGCGCCTCCATGGCCCCGGCGCAAGCCTGGCGCAGGGCGTCGAGCGAATCCAGCCAGGGCTGCACCGGCACCTGGTCAGGCGCTTCGCCGGCCCAGCGCAGCTTGGCGCCGGGGGCGGTCCGGCCCACCACCATGCGCAGATCGCGGGCTGCCCTTTCCACCGCGGCCACAACCGTCGACCAGTCGGCCAACCCGCGCGCGAACTGGAGCCCCGCGGCCAGGGTGTCGCGTCCGAAATCCAGCAGCTGTCCGGTGGTGATGTGGTTGCCCAGAAATTGCACTCCGGTCTCGTTGAGCTGGTGGGCTTCGTCGAAGATCGCCACGCGCACTGTCGGGAGCAGTTCGGCCATGCCGGACTCGCGCACGGCAAGGTCTGCAAAGAACAGGTGATGGTTGATCACGACCACGTCGGCGGCGAGCGCCTCGCGCCGCGCCAGGTTGACGTGGCAGCCGCGGAACTTCGGGCATTGCATGCCCAGACAGTTTTCACGCGTGGAAGTGACCAGGGGGATCAGCGGCGAACGCTCGTCGAGCCCGGGCAGTTCGGCCAGGTCACCGGTGCGGGTGGTGAGCGCCCATTCCTCGATTTTTGCCAGTGCGCGGATCGAGGTCCGGTCTGCCAGGGAGCCCTCGGTTCGCGCCAGTTCCATGCGGTGCAGGCACAGGTAACTGGTACGGCCTTTGAGCAGTGCCGTTCGGACCGGCAAGCCCAGCGCCTGGACCAGGCGCGGCAGGTCGCGCCCGAACAGCTGGTCCTGCAAGGTCTTGGTGGCAGTGGAAAGAAGAACCCGCTCGCCGCTGAGCAGCGCCGGCACCAGGTAGGAAAAGGTCTTGCCGATGCCCGTACCGGCCTCGACGACCAGTGCGCCGCCATGTTCGATGGTGTGTGCGACGGCCAGTGCCATCTCGGTCTGGCCATGGCGCGGCAGGAATTGGTCGGCTGCACGCGACAGCACGCCGTGCGGCGCGAAGGCTTCGCGGACCGCTGGCTCCAGACTCATGCGCTAGCCTCCGCTCTTCGAGCTCCGGTGCCATGAGCCTTCGGAGCGGCCGGACGGCTCATGCAGGTTCTTTGGGATCGAGGGCGAGTTCGAGCCGCGAGATCTGGTCACGCAGGACCAGCCGCCTTTTCTTCAGGCGCCGCACCATCAATTCGTCGATCGGGGCGGCCTCGCCGGCGCGGTCGATCATGGCGTCGAGGTCCGCATGTTCCATGCGCAGTTCGATCAGCCGGCGTTCGGGGGAGTGGAGATTGGAGTCCAAGGAAATTGGTGGCCCAGGGGCACTGCCCGGTTCGTTCGATAATACGTCTTTCAAGGGCGTTATTCGAGCGCAGCCATCCCTGACCGGGCAACGAAAGATCCGCCAGCACAATGTCCAAAGGTTACCGACTCACCGCTTCGACGGGCATCCACAAGGGTGACCGCGAATACCAGCAGGACCAGATCGCCCTGGTCAGCCATCCGCGCGTGCCCGGCTGCATGCTGGGCATCGTCGCCGACGGCATGGGCGGGCGCAGCGGCGGCCGCAAGGCTTCCGACCAGGTCATGATGACGGCACGCCAGCTGTTCGAGCGCTATGCGCCCGAGCGCGACGATGCGCCCTCGCTGCTCAGGCAGATGGTGCAGGAAGCGCACATCGTGATCAAGCTCACGGCCATCTCCGCCGAACAGGAACCGCACAGCACGTTCGCCGCCTTCCTGATCAACCCGGCCGGCGACTGCCACTGGGTGCATGCCGGCGATTCGCGCATCTACCACTTCCACGGCGGCAAGCTGATGCGCCGCACGATGGACCATTCCTACGTGCAGACACTGGTGGAAAAAGGCGAACTCACCGAAGAGGAAGCCAACGTCCATCCGCAGTCCAACATCCTGATGGGCTGCCTGGGCTCCGAAGACGACCCGCCGGCCGACCTGCACTTCATTCCGCAATTGCGGCCGGGAGACGTGCTGCTGGCCTGCAGCGACGGCGTCTGGCATTACTTCAGCCCGAGCGAACTCGGATCGGTGCTGTCGTCGCTGTCGCCGCGCGAAGCCACCGAATTCCTGATCGAGAAGGCCCGAAATCGTGCCCGCGGTGGCGGCGACAACCTGTCGCTGGTGATCGTGAAGTTCGAGCCGCTCGACAGCTGACGGTTGACTGCCGTCGATTCCCGTCCGGCGCCTTAGATCCGCGCCGCCTGCATCTCTGACCGGGCGGCGCTTTCGCCGGACCTGCTCCGATGAACCACAGATATATCCCCGAGCTGGATGGGCTGCGAGCCCTTGCCGTCAGCGGGGTGGTCCTCTACCACCTCGGCTTCAGGCACTTCCCCGGCGGCTTCCTGGGCGTTGACGTCTTTTTCGTAATTTCCGGATTTCTGATCTCGAGGCTGATCGCCGCCGAACTCCAGGCAGGCAACTTTTCACTGACGGCGTTCTACGAAAGACGGGTGCGCAGAATCATCCCTGCTCTCTTCTTCGTTCTCGCCGGCAGCAGCCTAGTGTTCGCCCTGCTGTCCTCGCCGGCGGAATTCCAGGCCCAGCGAGCCCCGCTCTTCGCGGCGCTGCTGTCGGTCGGCAACTTCTACTTTCACGGCACCATCGACTATTTTGCTCGGAATGCGGCAAACCCCTTGCTGCACACCTGGTCCCTGTCTGTGGAGGAGCAGTTCTATGCGCTGTACCCACTGCTGCTCGTTGGCTTGGCGGGCTGGACGGCAACGCGCCGGCAGTTCGCGCTCGGGCTGATCTTCGCGCTGTCGTTCCTGGCCTGGTGGGTCTACCGGACCCACGACGCATCGGCGGCTTTCTATTTGCCGTGGCTGCGGGCCTGGGAGCTGCTCGCGGGAGCAGGACTGGCCTTGGGCACCCGCACCCATGTTCCGGCTGAGCTCGCGCGGGCGGCGTCCTACGCTGGCCCGGTGCTGATCGCCGCCTCCTTCAGCCGCTTCGGGCAGCAGGCCCTGCCTCCCGGCCTGCCCCAGATCCTCGCAGTCGCGGGCGCCGCGTTGAGCATCGCCGGAACGGGCGTTCCCACCTTCGCCAACCGGGCGCTTGCTGCGGCAGCGCCGCGTTTCCTCGGACGCATTTCGTACTCGCTCTACTTGGTCCACTGGCCGCTCGTGTGCACCATCGGCTTCGTCGGTTTTCAACTCGCGGGACCCTACCGCCTCGCGACCCTCGCGGCGTGCGTTGCGCTGGCTTATGCGACGTACGAGCTGGTGGAGCAGCCCTTCCGCCGCTCGCGAGCGCCGGCGCGACGAACGTTCGCGCTTGCTGCGGGTGGCCTGCTTGCCGTTGCTCTGCTGGCGCTGTCGTGGGGAGCGCTGACCCAGGCATGGTGGGCACGGAACCCGGCGGCCATGCGGTTGTCGCAAGCTCAGCGCGATCCCCTGCGCCATTTCGGTCCGGGGAACTGCTTTTTGACGACCAACGATTCGGTTTTCGACGAGGCGGGCTGCCTGCGTCTCAACCCTCGCCAGCAAAACATCCTGTTGATGGGAGATAGCCATTCCGCCCATTTCGCGGCGGCGCTGGCGAAGCAGTTTCCCGCATCCAACATTCTGCAGGCTTCCGCGTCCGGATGCATCCCCCTCCTAGCGCCTGAAGGCGAGAAGCGCTGCACCGCCCTGGTTAACCGCATGTACTACGACTGGCTCCCGCGCCATGGCCGCGACATCGCCGCTATCGTCCTGTCGGCAAAATGGCAGCCGGAGAACGAACGCGGCTTGGTCGCCCTGAACGAGCGGGTCAAGGCGGCCGGCACCCGGCTGGTCGTGCTCGGGCCCTCTCCCAGCTACCAGATCCCGCTCCCCAGGATCCTCGCGTACCAGGAGCTGTACGGCATAGACCTCAGCCAGCAACTGTTGCTGCGGTCTTCGGGCACGACGGATGCTGCCTTCCGCGCCAATCTGGCCGGCGAGGTTCCCTACTTCTCGGTGTTTAGGAACCTTTGTGCACCGGGTGCCTGCACCACGACGCTGCCCGGAGCGCCGCTGCTGTTCGACAGCGACCATTTCACCCGGGAAGGAGCCGACCTCGCCCTGGCGGGATTGGCTAACTGCCTGCTTCCGGACCGACCGTCCTGTCCCCCGCGTTGATGTCCCCTAGCCGGCACTGCTGCTTCAGGGCGGAACCGGCAGCGGCTTGACCTCGGGGCGTTGCGGCTCCGCCAGCCGTTTGGCCACCTTGTCGCGGTGCTCCTTCGCTTCTAGCTGCCGCTCGTCGTAGCGGCGCTGTTCCCCGGCCGCGTCGTGGGCCCGCTGCTCCCGGGCCGCGTGGGTCGACGACGTGTGCTCACCCGCTTGTTTGCGGGTGCGGGCTGCCCGCGCCGGGGCTGAGGCCTGGGTCAGCGCGCGCTCCGCAGCGCGCTGGGCGAGCCCGGCCTCTTTTTCGCGCCGGCGGACCACCGCCTCTGCGCGCTGGGCGGCGCCATCCTCCTGCTTTTGCGCCGAGTTCCTTTCCTCGATGCTGGTCACCCGCTCACTGGAACGCCGCTTGCGCTCGCTGTCGTTCAAGCTCAGTTCCTGCCGCCGCAGGTCCGACAGGCGCTCCCGGCGCTGGACGCGCGCCGCGTTCAGGCAGTCGACAACCGCGAATTTCCGGTAACAGCCTGCCTCCCGCTCCGCAAAGCTGGCGGCGGCCTGGCTGCGCTCTGCTGCGATTCGCGAGCGCTCGGCATCGGTGGCGGAAGCGGTCTGCGCCATGGCCGGCAGGACACCCGCGGCGAGCAGCAGGCAGAACAAAAAATATCTCATGTCAGGCGAGTGTCGACCGTCCGGTGCGGCAGCGCAAGAAAAGCTGCCGATTGCATTTCGTGCAGACGCGAGGCGGTTCGGGGAAATTCATGCGCCAGGGGTCCTTCGGTGTACAACGCTTCAGGGACCACGGCGGCGGACATGATCAGTTTGACGCGCCGGTCGTAGAGCACATCGATCAGCCAGGTGAAGCGCCTCGCTTCCGATCCCATCCGCACCGGCATGTGCGGCACGTCGCTGAGCACCACGGTGTGGAACTGGGTGGCGATTTCCAGGTAATCGTTCTGCGATCGCGGGCCGCCGCAAAGCGTCTTGAAGTCGAACCAGACCAGGCCGCCTGCCTTGCGCCTGGCGCGGATCTCGCGCGCTTCGATATGCAGCACCGGGTCCTCGTCGTGGCTTTCCGCCAGCCGGGTGAACGCCTCGTCCATCTGCGCATCGGCTTGCGGCCCCAGCGGCATGTGGTAGAGCTTCACGCTCTCCATCATCAGCCCCCGGTAGTCGGTGCCGTTGTCCACACTGACCACCTCGAGCTTCTCGTTGAGCAGGGCGATGGCCGGCAGGATCCGGTCGCGGTGCAGCCCGTCGGGATAGAGGTCATCGGGTTTGAAGTTCGAGGTGGTGACAAACCCCACGCCATTTTCGAACAGGGCGACCAGCAGGCGGTGCAGGATCATCGCGTCCGTGATGTCAGCGACGTGGAACTCATCGAAGCAGATCAGCCGATAGCGCCGCGACATCCGCTCGCCGAGTTCGTCGAGCGGGTTGACGGTGCCCTGCAGGTCGGCCAGTTCGCGATGCACCTCGCGCATGAACTCGTGAAAATGCAGTCGTGTCTTGCGCACCAGTGGGACAGCGCTATAGAAGCAGTCCATCAGGAAGCTCTTGCCGCGTCCGACGCCGCCATACATGTAAACCCCCCGCGGAATCTCCGGCCGGTTGATCAGCTTCTTGAAGACATTCGAGCGCTGCTCCTTGTAGCCTGCCCATTCGCGCGCGCAGCGGTCGAGCGCGTCCACCGCTCTTTCCTGCGCCGGGTCGCTCTGATAGCCACGCGCCGCGAGCTCAGCCTGGTAAACCTCGCGCACCGACGCCACGCTCTGCCCGCCTAGAAATTAAGGGTGCGCTTGTCGACTGCCAGGGCCGCTTCCCGGGTCGCCTCGGACAGCGATGGGTGGGCGTGGCAAATGCGTGCGATGTCTTCGGACGAGGCACGGAACTCCATGGCCACCACGCATTCCGCGATCAGTTCGCTGGCCATCGGGCCGACGATGTGCACGCCCAGGATTTCGTCGGTGGCCGCATCGGCCAGCATCTTCACCATGCCGGTGGTGTCGCCCATCGCCCGCGCCCTGCCGTTCGCCATGAACGGGAAAGTGCCGGCCTTGTACGTCACGCCGGCAGCCTTGAGTTGCTGCTCGGTTTGCCCGACCCAGGCAATTTCTGGATTGGTGTAGATCACCCACGGGATGGTGTTGAAGTTGACATGGCCGTGCTGCCCCGCGATGCGCTCGGCAACGGCGACGCCCTCTTCCTCCGCCTTGTGAGCCAGCATCGGTCCTCGCACCACGTCGCCAACGGCCCAGACGTCGGGCAGGTTGGTCTTGCACTGCTCATCGACCAGGATGGCGCCGCGTTCGTCCAGCTTCAGGCCGACCGCTTCCGCGTTCAGGCCGACGGTGTTGGGCACCCGGCCGATCGAGACGATCAGCTTGTCGACTTCCAGCATCTGTGCCTCGCCCCTGGCGTTGGTCCAAGCGACGGACACGCCCTTCTTGCCGCTCCTGATCTCGCCGACCTTGACACCCAGCTCGATCTTCAGGCCCTGTCTGGTGAACGCCTTGTGCGCTTCCCTGGCGATCTGCTCGTCGACCGCGCCCAGAAATGCCGGCAGCGCTTCCAGCACCGTCACGTCCGCACCGAGGCGGCGCCAGACCGAACCCACCTCCAGCCCGATGACGCCGGAGCCGATCAGGCCCAGCTTCTTCGGCACGCTCTGGATGCGGAGCGCCCCGTCGTTGGACAGGATCTTGTCTTCGTCAAACGGCGCACCCGACAGTGCACGGGCACTGGAACCGGTTGCGACGATGACATGCCTTGCGGCAAGCGTCTCCGCAGCCGCGCCGGACACAGTAACTGTGTAGCCGGCACCACCGCCCGCGGCGAACGCTCCGCGGCCATGGAAGAAGCTGACCTTGTTCTTCTTGAACAGGAACAGGATGCCATCGTTGTTCTGTTTGACCACCTGGTCCTTGCGCGCCAGCATCTTCGCCACGTCGATGGCCAGTCCCTGGACCTGGATGCCATGGTCGGCGAAGTGGTGGCCGGCCTGGTCGAAGTTTTCCGACGACTGCAGCAGTACCTTGGACGGTATGCAGCCGACGTTGGTGCAGGTGCCGCCAGGCGCCGGGCCGCCCGTGCTGTTCTGCCACTCGTCGATGCAGGCCACGCTGAAGCCAAGCTGGGCTGCGCGGATCGCGGCGATGTACCCGCCGGGTCCGGCGCCGATCACGACGACGTCAAATTGTTTGCTTGTCACGGACGATAACGAGGCCTCTTGCGATGCCTCATCCTTCTCATTGGTTAAATATCAAACAACAGCCGGGCCGGGTCTTCCAGCGCTTCCTTCATCGCGACCAGGCCCAGCACGGCTTCGCGGCCATCGATGATGCGGTGGTCATAGCTCATGGCCAGGTAGTTCATCGGCCGCACCACGATCTGGCCGTTCTCCACCACCGCGCGGTCCTTGGTTG
>JANXVP010000255.1 GCA_025351615.1 Ramlibacter sp.
AACGCCAGCGTGCGCACCCATGGGACACCGAAGGTGTATGCGATTGCGTGCACGACACGCGCCCAGAAATACACGACGGCCGCCGTAGCGATCGAGCTGCTGGTGATACCGGCGGCATTTGCGGTCAGCACCAAAGCGGCGAAGACCACAAGGTTCTCAACCGCGTTGGCATGCGCGTGCATCAGCCGCTGCGCCCACAGGCTTTGCGGCTTGGGGTTGGCCGGGTAACCGACGGCGTCGATCAGGCCCCGCACCAGCACCCGGTCCAGGATATAGGGCAACCACATCAATGCGGTGAATGCAGTCACCAGGGCCAGGTAAAAAAGTTCGGTCTTCATCGCTTCTTCTCCTCGTTGTGAATCGTTTGTTCTTCGTTTCCCGGCGCTAGAACATGCCGTTGTCGTGGGCCGGGGCGGCAGGAATGACCTTGAGCACATCCCAATGTTCGACGATTTTTCCGTTGTCGTCGAAGCGAAAGATGTCGATCCCCGCCCAATCACGGTTCGCGTCGGTAGGCCATTCCTGATGGCAGTGCAGCATCACGAGGTTGCCCTCGGCGAGGGAACGCTTCACGGTGACCCGCTTGCCGGGGTACTCGCGCGCCATGCGCTCGAAATACGCGATGAATGCCTGCTTGCCGTCTGCGACGTGCGGGTTGTGCTGGATATACGTCTCGCCGACGTAGCTCGCGATCGCCTCCGCGGGTCGGCACTGGTTGAACATCAGGTCGTAAAACGCAATGGCGGCTTGCCTGTTGAGTTCCGGACTCTGGGTCATGCGCATTCCCGGTCGTTTCGCCATCGCCGCAGGCAGTACATCACACCCGTCACTCAGAGCGATCGCAAAACGTGCGCGGCAACTGACCAAGGGGCACCGGGAGTCGCGCTGGGCCTACTTCACGTCAATCGGCTTGCCGTAAGGAGTCCATGTCTTGCCGTCGAAGCGCACCAGCTGCATGGTCTGGAACGGCGCGAAATCGTCGGGCCCGGTATTGGCGAGGATGCCCGGAATAGCCATCGGCACCTGGAAGTTCTTCAGGCTGGCCGCCTGCTTCATGATGTTCTCGCGCGTCAGGTTGTCGCCGGCCTGCTTGAGCACCTGCGTGATCAGCTGCGCCACCGCATAACCGTACGTCCCGTTGCCGTCGTCGACGCCGACGTCCGGCGCGTACTTCTTCAGGAAAACGAAGTAGTCCTTCATCACCGGGTCGTTCAGTGAAGCCGGATCGGTTGGGTCCTTGATGTATTGCATGGAGATCAACCCGACGGAGTTGTCCAGGCCGGCCGGCTTGAGCACCGAGCCGACCGAGGCCGAAACCTGGTTCAGGTAATGCACCGGCTTCCAGCCAACCTCGGCCACCTTGCAGATCGCCTGGGCGCCGAACTTGGGCGTGGTGATGTTGAAAAAGGTGTCGGCACCCGACCCCTTGAGCGTGACGATCTGCGAATCGATGGTCGGATCGGTCACCTCGTAGGTCTGCTCCGCCACAATCATGGTCTTTGCCTTGTCGCCAAGACCTTCCTTGAAGCCTTTGAGATAGTCCTTGCCGTAGTCGTCGTTCTGGTACAGCACGGCGATCTTCGCGTTCGGCCTGGTCTTCAGGATGTCCAGCCCGTAGAGCTTGCCCTCGGACTGGTAGTTGACGTTGAAGCCCATGGTCCACGGGAAGTTCTTCGGGTCGTTCCACTTCGAAGCGCCGGTCGCAAGGAACAGGTGCGGCACCTTCTTGCCGTTCATGTACTTGTGGATCGCGGTGTTCGACGGCGTGCCCAGCGTGCCAAGCAGGAACAGCACCTCGTCCTGTTCCACCAGCCGGCGCACCATCTCGACCGTCTTTGGCGGGCTGTAGCCGTCATCGAGGGTGATGAAGTTGATCTTGCGGCCACCGATGCCGCCCTGCTCGTTGAGCATCTTGAAGTAGGCCGCCTCTACCTTGCCGATCGTGCCGTAGGCGGATGCCGGGCCGCTGTACGGCATGGTCTGGCCGATCTTGATCTCAGTGTCGCTCGCGCCTGGATCGTATTTTTTCTGGGCGGCGGCAGGCGCCGACAGGGTCGCCAGCCCCAGTGCAAGCGACGCGGCGAGGAAATGCTTTCTTGACAACATGATGGCTCCTTTGGAATGAACGGAACGTAAACGTGGCATTTCAGGATTTGGGCTTGCCCGCCTGCCGGCGCCGGAGTTTCCCCCAGCCCAGGCGGATCGCGCCAACAATGCCGGTTGGCATGACATACATGAACAGGATCAGCATCGCGCCATAGATCGCGCCAGGCGCGGCCTTGGAAATGTGGTCCGCCACGTTGGGCACGAACTGCACCACGAGCGCACCGAAGAATGCTCCTGAAATGGAGGCGAGGCCACCGATGACCATGCCGACCATCAGGCTGAGCGACAGGAACACGGTAAAGCTGTCGGGCGCGACAAAGGCGACCGCGATCGCGCCGAGCGCCCCAGCGACGCCGGTGAACATGGCGCTGACGCCGAATGCGAGGCTCTTGTACATCGCGTTGTCGATG
>JANXVP010000464.1 GCA_025351615.1 Ramlibacter sp.
GATCATCGTGTACTGGCAGAAGATCCGCGAAACGCTGGTCGCGCTGCCGACGCAGCAGCAGGCACGCCGTTTTGCGCTCAACGTGCTGGTGGGCTTTCTGCCGGCGGCGGTGATCGGCTTGCTGGCCTACAAGACCATCAAGGCTTACCTGTTCAATCCAGGCGTCGTCGCCTCGGCGTTCATCGTCGGCGCGCTGATCATCCTTTGGGTGGAGCGTCGGCCCGACGCCGCGCGCAACGTGCGGGTCCAGAGCGTCGACGACATGAGCCTGGCCGATGCGCTCAAGGTCGGCTTCGTTCAGTGCCTGGGCATGATCCCGGGCACCAGCCGCAGCGGCGCCACGATCATCGGCGGCATGCTGCTCGGCCTGTCGCGCAAGGCCGCGACGGAGTTTTCTTTCTTCCTGGCGATGCCGACCCTGGTCGGCGCCGGGGTGTACAGCCTGTACAAGGAACGCGCGCTGCTGAGCGCCGCCGACCTGCCGATGTTTCTGGTCGGGCTGGTGTTCTCGTTCATCAGCGCCTGGCTGTGCGTGCGCTGGCTGCTGCGCTATATCTCCACCCATAGCTTCGTGCCGTTCGCCTGGTACCGGATCGCCTTTGGCATCGTGGTGCTGGCGACCGCGTGGAGCGGGCTGGTGCAGTGGCGAAACTGAGCGCCTCGCCCAGAAATTCCGTGCCTGGGAAATAATCCGTGATGCCTGCCCTCGAACCCCGCCAGCCCCGCGCTTTCCTGAACGGTGGCGGTGAACTCGCCCGCCTGATCGACGCGTTCGACTGGGCCGGCACCGCACTCGGGCCGCTGGACAGCTGGCCGCGCAGCCTGCGGTCCCCGGTGGCGCTGGTCCTGCGATCGGCCGTCCCGATGGTGATGTTGTGGGGTCCCGGCGGCGTCATGATCTACAACGACGCCTACGCGGCTTTTGCCGGAGCCCGGCACCCGGCGCTGCTTGGCTCCCGGGTGCGCGAGGGCTGGCCGGAAGTCGCGGCCTTCCACGGCAACGTCATGAAGGTCGGTTTCGGCGGCGACACGCTGGCGTACCGGGACCAGGAGATGACGCTTTTTCGCTCTGGGAAAGCGGAGCAGGTCTGGATGAACCTGGACTATTCGCCGTTGCTAGACGACGATGGCAAGCCCGCGGGCGTGCTGTCCATCGTGATCGAGACCAGCGGCAAGGTCCGGGCCGAGCAGGCCATGCGAACCAGCGAAGCGCAGTTCCGAACCTTTGCGCAGGCCATGCCCAATCACGTCTGGGCATCGGCGCCGGACGGCATGCTGTACTGGTTCAACCAGCAGGTGTACGACTACAGCGGCGCGGGCCCGGGCGAGCTCGACGGCCAGGGCTGGGCCTCCATGGTCCATCCGGACGACGTGCCCGCCGCGGCGGCGCGCTGGGCCAGCGCGCTGGCCGACGGCCATGCCTATGAAACCGAATTCCGCCTGCGCCGTGTCGATGGCCAGTTCCGCTGGCACCTGGCGCGCGCGCTGCCGATTCGCGACGAGCAGGGCCAGGTGACCCGGTGGATCGGCACCAATACCGACATCGAAGAGCAGAAGGCAGCTTCGCAGGCGCTCGCACACCTGAACCTTACGCTGGAGCAGCAGGTCGCCGAGCGCACGGCCGAGCGCAACCGGATGTGGCGCTTGTCCACCGACATCATGCTGGTCGCGGATCTGCACGGACGGGTCATCTCGATCAACCCGGCCGGGACCACGCTGCTGGGGTGGCCGGAACCCGAACTGGTCGGCCGCAATTTCATCGACCTCGTGCATCCGGACGACCTCGCCGGGACCTTGGCCGAAGTGGGCCGCCTGGCCGAGGGGGCGACGACGTTCCGGTTCGAGAACCGCTACCGGCGCAACGACGGAGATTATCGCGTCCTGTCATGGACGGCGGTGCCGGACGAGCGGTTCATTCATGCGGTGGGCCGCGATGTCACGGCCGACCGGGAAGCCGCGCAGGCGCTGCAGCGAACCGAGGCCGCCCTGGTCCATGCCCAGAAGATGGAAAGCGTCGGCCAGCTGACAGGTGGCGTGGCGCACGATTTCAACAACCTGCTGCAGGTCATTGCCGGCAACCTGCAACTGCTGGCCAGGGATGTGGCGGGCCAGGAGCGGGCCGAACAGCGCGTGACCAATGCGCTCGCTGGCGTGAACCGGGGCGCCAAGCTGGCCAGCCAGTTGCTTGCCTTTGCCCGGCGCCAGCCGCTGGCGCCCAAGGTCGTCAACATCGGCCGCTTTGTCACCGGCATGGAAGACATGCTGCGCCGCAGCCTGGGCGAAGCGGTGGAGGTCGAGACCGTCGTGTCGGGAGGGCTGTGGAACACTTTCGCGGATCCGGCTCAGGCGGAGAACGCGCTGTTGAACCTCGCCATCAACGGGCGCGACGCGATGAACGGCGTCGGCAAGTTGACGATCGAACTGGGCAATGCCCACCTGGACCACAGCTATGTGCAGCAGCATCCGGATGTGACGGCGGGGCAATACGTCCTGCTCGCCGTGTCCGACACTGGCGCAGGCATGTCGCCCGAGGTCGTGGCCCGGGCCTTCGAGCCCTTTTTCACCACCAAGGCGGAAGGCAAGGGAACGGGGCTGGGCCTGTCGATGGTCTACGGCTTCGTCAAGCAGTCCGGAGGACATCTGAAGATCTACAGCGAGCCGGGCCAGGGCACGACCGTGAAGCTGTACCTGCCGCGCACGCTCGACGCAGCCGACATCCTGGAAGCGGTCGATACCACGTCGTTCAGCGGCGGCACTGAAACCATCCTGGTGGCCGAGGACGACGACGAGGTCCGCAACACGGTCGTTGAACTGCTGTCTGCGCTGGGCTACCGGGTGCTCACCGCCCGCGACGCTGCCAGCGCGCTCACCGTGATCGAAAGCGGCGCGCCGATCGACCTGTTGTTCACGGATGTGGTGATGCCCGGTCCGCTGCGCAGTCCGGAACTGGCGCGGATGGCCCGGCAGCGGCTGCCATCGCTGGCCGTGCTGTTCACGTCCGGCTATACCGAGAACGCGATCGTGCACGGTGGCCGGCTCGACCCTGGCGTGGAACTGCTGGGCAAGCCCTACACCCATGAAGCGTTGGCACGCAAGATCCGCCAGTTGCTGGGCAACCGCAGGGAACCGGTTGCCGCGCCCTAGCCCGCCGCGCGTTGAAGGCGCTCCATCCGTCCGATGCGCTCCGCGCGCCCTAGCGGCTTCCAGCTGCCTTCGGGCTGCGCCAGCCGGTTGGCGACGATGCGCTGCACATCGGGGTGGTTGACCATGCCCAGGTGGCTGGCATCGACTTCGACGCTCTCCGCGATCGCCGAGCGCTTTTCGATGCATCCACGCCAGCTCACGATGCCGTCGCTTTTGCTGTAGATCGAGGTCGTCGGCACTGGCGGGCTGGTGCGCAGTTGTGCTTGCAGCGCAGGCGTGATCTTCGACACTTCCCCGTTCAGCAGCTTGAACAGCGTGCCCGCGTGGGTGGCATCGCCCAGCGATGCAAAGGGCGTTGCCAGGGTGATGACCGTTCGTACAGCAGCGGGGGCGCGCTTGGCGATTTCACGGGCGAAGATGCCGCCCAGGCTCCAGCCGATCAGGCTGACCTTGCGGCCGCTGTGCCGGTCCTTCAGCGCTCGCACATTGCGAACAAATCCGTCCAGCCACTCGTCGAAATCGCCGGCGTGCCCGATGTTGACGCCGCCGCCCCAGTCACTGACGTCGAAGCCGGCGCGGGTCAGGAAAGTGCGCAGTTGCGAGGTGGTCCTGGATCCGGCGCCGAGGCCGGGATAGACCATCACCGGATGGCCGTCGCCGATGGCCTCGGGATGCGCCGTGACGTGCGAGCCGAGCGCATCGAACATGGCCCGAAACGGCTCCGCAAGCAGCAGCGAAAGAGATGGGGCCCGCATCGGGGAGGGCAGGAGTTGGGATGAAGGCATGCAGTCAATGTGGCATCGTGCCCGAGCTTGCGTGTGGGCGACGTGGGCGCCTAGTTGTAGGACAAAATCGCAAATGCTGCACTGCACCATTCATGAGCATCGACAGCTTCCGTGATTCATTCTGGGTCAGGGCGGCAGGAAGTCGTAGCCGCG
This sequence comes from Ramlibacter sp., assembly GCA_025351615.1. Taxonomy (GTDB): domain Bacteria; phylum Pseudomonadota; class Gammaproteobacteria; order Burkholderiales; family Burkholderiaceae_C; genus Ramlibacter. The sequence goes on from JANXVP010000464.1 coordinate 4,083, forward strand.
CAGCGCCGCTTCGATTGCGGCTGCGGTTGCCACCGGCTTTTCCATCGGAAACAGGTGGCTGCCATCGAGCATCATCACGCGGCCCTTGGTCACCTGGTCGGTCATCGCCATGCCGACCTGCTTCATCTCGAGCGACTGGCGGCCCCCGATGAAGGCGACCGGACACTTCAGCGGATGCCGGCGCAGCAGGCTGCCGAGATTGTCGGGCAGCGTGTTGTAGATGGCGGTCTCGATGTCGCGGTCGAAACCCAGCACCCGCTGGCCATCGACGTCATGCGTGCCGTGCGTGACGTAATCGTTCAGCACTTCCTCGTCCCATTTGGCGAACGCTTTCTTGTGGCGCAGGTGGTCGAGCACATCGTCTCGCGTCGGCCAGCTTTGGCGCCGCCGGCGGCTGACCGCGCCGGGCGACAGCGAGCCCACCAGGGGCGTGCGCTTCATCGCACCGAGCGCGGTGGCGCGCCAGCCACCCAGCAGCGGCGAGTCCAGCAGCAGCACACCGCGGGCAAGCTGCGGATGGCGGGCAGCGCACATCAGGCTCAGGAAGCCGCCAAGCGAGTGCCCGACCAGAAAAGCCGGCGCGCCCGCCTTCTCGACTTCGCGTCCGGCGAAGTCCGCCAGTTGCGCAACCAGGTGCGGCCAGTTGTTGCTGACGGGGTACTTGGGGTCGTGACCGAACTTGTCCACCGCCTTGACCACGAAGCCGCGCGCGCGCAGGTTCCTGAACAGGACGTTGTAGGTCGCGCCGGGGAAGCTGTTGCCGTGCGAAAAGACGATGAGCGACATCAGGAGCGTGCCATCCGCGCGCAGGTGACGAGCGGCATCAGCAGCACGTCATCCCCGCGCAGGCGGGGACCCAGGAGAGCGCGCAGCGCTTCTCTTGAACGCCCTGGATTCCCGCCTGCGCGGGAATGACGTCACTCCCCCGGCTTCCCGCCTGCGCGGGAATGACGTCAATGCCGGGGCTTGCGGGCGTCGAAGGACTCACGGTGTTCAAATCAGCCGCTCTTCGGGTCGCGAGATTTTCTTGAGCGGCTTGCTGCGGCCGTTGTCGACTTTCAGCGGCGTCTCGGTGTGCGCGTCGTCCCAGACCGGGTCTTCCAGGCTGTCGAACACCTCGCGCAACTTCTGGCCCCAGGCGTTGTGCAGCATCTTGTAATACGGGTTGTTGATGTCCATGCAGACCACCTTGTCGGTCTCGAAGCGGTCAGCCTCATAAACCACCAGGTCCAGCGGCGGGCCGACCGACAGGTTGGACTTCATCGTCGAATCCATCGACACAAGCGCGCACTTGGCCGCTTCGTCCAGCGGCGTCTCGGGCGTGAGCACGCGGTCCAGCACCGGCTTGCCGTACTTCGATTCCCCGATCTGGAAGTAAGGCGTCTCCGCCGTGGCTTCGATGAAGTTGCCGGCCGAATAGACATGGAACAGGCGCATGCCCTCGCCCTTGATCTGGCCGCCGAAGATCAGCGAGACGTTGAACTCGACTCCGGCGTACTTCAGCGACTCGGCGTCGCGGTCGTACACGTGGCGCACGGCCTGTCCGAGGACTCGGGTGGCATCGAACATGCTCTTGGCGTTCCAGATGGTGATCGGAGGCGTGTCTTCGCTTTCCTTGAGCTGCTCCACCTGCAGGATCTCGCGCACCGACTGCGAGATGCTCAGGTTGCCGGCCGACAGCAGCACCATGAAGCGGTCGCCCGGCTTCTCGTAGATGATCATCTTGCGGTAGGTGGCGATGCTGTCGACACCCGCGTTGGTGCGCGAGTCGGACAGGAACACCAGCCCCGCATCGAGTTTGATGCCGACGCAGTAGGTCATTGTTTTCTCCCCAGCTTTTTCAATTGGTACAAGGCGTCGAGCGCTTCACGCGGGCTGAGCGCGTCAGGGTCCAGCAATGTCAGCGCCGTTTCGACCGCGCTTGCCACCGGTGCTTCGGCCCGCGGTGGCGGCGCGAACAAGTCTACCTGCTCGCGGCTTCGCTCCTGCTGGATTTCAAGCGCGGCGAGCGCGTGCCGGGCATGGTTCACCACCGCGACCGGCATGCCGGCCAGCCGCGCCACCTGGATGCCGTAGCTGCGGCTGGCCGGGCCGGGCTGGATCTCGTGCAGGAAGACGATGTCGGCGCCCGATTCGGCCGCGCTCACGTGCATGTTCACGGCGCAATGGTGCTGCGCCGGAAAACCGGTGAGTTCGAAGTAATGGGTCGCGAACAATGTCCAGGCCTGGCATTTGTCGTGCAAGTGCGCGGCAATCCCGGAAGCAAGAGCCAGGCCATCGAAGGTCGACGTGCCGCGGCCGATCTCGTCCATCAGCACCAGGCTTTGCGCCGTCGCGCTGTGCAGGATCTGCGCCGCCTCGGTCATCTCCAGCATGAAAGTTGATTGCGCAGTCGCCAGGTCGTCGGCGGCGCCGATGCGGGTGTGGATCGCGTCCATCGGTCCCAGCCGGCAGGCCTGCGCCGGCACGTACGAGCCGACCGATGCCAGCAGGCAGATCAGCGCCACCTGCCGCATGTAGGTCGATTTGCCGCCCATGTTGGGGCCGGTGATGATCTGCATCCGCTGCTTCGGCCCCAGCCGCGTGTCGTTGGCGATGAACGAACCCCCCGTGGTTTCCGCGAGCCGGCTCTCGACGACCGGATGCCGGCCCTGCGTGATCTCGATGCCCGGCTCCCGCATGAACTGCGGCCGGCACCAGTCGAGCGTGAGCGAGCGTTCCGCCAGCGCGCACAGCACGTCGAGCGAGGCGAAGGCGCGCGCCAGCCGGGTTAGCGCCGGCACAAAGGGCTGCAGCTGGTCGAGCAGCTGCTCGTACAGGAATTTCTCCCGCGCGAGGCCGCGCTCCTGTGCCGACAGCGCCTTGTCCTCGAAAGCTTTCAGCTCCGGTGTGATGAAGCGCTCCGCGTTCTTCAGCGTCTGGCGGCGGCGGTAGTCGTCGGGCACTTTCGCGGCCTGGCCCTGCGTCACCTCGATGTAGAAGCCATGCACCTTGTTGAACTGCACCCGCAGGTTGGCGATGCCGGTGCGCGCGCGTTCGCGCGTCTCCAGCTCCAGCAGGAAGCCGTCGCAGTTGTCCTGGATCGAGCGCAGCTCGTCCAGCGCGCTGTCGTATCCGGGTGCGATCACGCCGCCGTCGCGCAGCATCACCGACGGTTCGTCCAGTAGCGCGCGTCGCAGCAATGCGGCGCAGCCCTGCGGCGGCGCCAGCTTGCCGGCGATGCTGGCCAGCAGGGCGGTTTGCCCGGACAGCACAGCCACCAGCTGCTCCGATTTTTGCAATGCGTCCCGCAGTCCGACCAGTTCGCGCGGACGGACCTGCCGCAGCGCGATACGCGCCGTGATGCGCTCGACATCGCTGCTGCCGCGCAGCTTGTCGCGCAGCGGCTGCCACAGTCCGTCACGCAAGGTGTTGACCGCTGCCAGCCGTTCTTCGGCCTGTGCCCGTTCGCGGCGTGGCTCCAGCAGCCAGCTCTTGAGCAGGCGGCTGCCCATGCCGGTCATGCAGCTGTCCATCAGCGAGAACAGCGTCGGGGCATCCTCCCCCCGCAGCGTCTGCAGCAGTTCGAGGTTACGGCGGGTGGCGATCGGCAGGTCGATCAGCTCGTCGTCCCGCTGCACCTGCAAGCTCTGCACGTGCGTCAACGCGCGGCCCTGCGTGTGTTCCGCATAAGCGAGCAGGGCGGCCGCGGCCGCATGCGCGTGCTCCAACGCGTCGGCGCCCCAGGCCGTCAGCGTCGCCGAATTGAGCTGTTCCAGCAGCTTGCGCAGGCCCAGGCCCGCATCGAACTGCCATGCCGGCCGCTGCGCCAGTGACAGCGTGGCCGAAAAGCGCAGCGCCCTGATCCGTGCTTCGAACGCCGGCGTGACGTCGGCGCTGTACAGCACTTCGTTCGGGCCGATGCGTGCGATCCACGCTTCAAGGTCGTCGGCGCCGCATTCCGCCAGTTGCAGCGCGCCTTGCGTGACGCTCAGCCACGCGAGGCCAAGCCGATGGCGCGCGCCCTGGTGCACCGAGAGCAGCACGGCTTCGCTCTTGTCGCTCAGCAGCTCGGTGTCGGACAGCGTTCCGGGCGTGACGACGCGCATCACCTTGCGCTCGACCGGCCCCTTGGTGGCGCCGACTTCGCCGACCTGCTCGCAGATCGCGACCGATTCGCCGACCTTGATCAGGCGCGCCAGGTAGGTTTCCATCGCGTGGAACGGCACGCCCGCCATGACAACCGGCTCGCCGGCTGAATTGCCGCGCCGCGTCAGGGTGATGTCCAGCAAGCGCGCCGCCTTCTCGGCGTCGGCATAGAACAGCTCGTAGAAATCTCCCATGCGGTAGAACACGAGCGTGTCGGGATGCTCCGCTTTGATGGCCAGATACTGGGCCATCATCGGCGTGTGGTTGCCGATGTCGGTCTTGCTCATGGGGTCGCGCTTCACTTGTGCGGGGGCTCGCCAGTGTATCCAGCGGCCCATCCGATGGGGTTTCCCCTCCTTGGCGCACTCGGTTCCTGTGGCATAAACCTTGCATCCCGTTCAAGGAACTTGAATATGGTGCAAGAGACGTTGCGCCAGTTCGGCCGTTCACCACTTTCCCACTGGAAGGATATGACTATGCGCAGGAGAGACGCCGTCCTTACGGGCACCGCTTTGCTGATTTCCGCTGGAATGTCGCTGCTGACGTCGCCAGCCCTGGCGAAAGACGTCGTGAAGATCGCCTTCGTCGGGCCGCTGACCGGGGGTGTCTCGAACATGGGCCTGGGGGGGCGCAATTCCACCGACCTGGCCCTGCGCCTGCGCAATGCCGATCCCAAGGCAAAGTACACCTACGAGCTGGTGTCGCTGGACGACGAGTGCCGGCCCAACGTCGGCGTCCAGGTCGCGACCAAGGTGGCCGCGGACAAGAGCATCGTGGCGGGCGTGACGCATTACTGCTCCGCCGTCGCGATGGCCACCGTCAACGTCTACGCCCGCTTCGGCATGCCGGCCATCGTCTGGGGCGCCGTGCTGCCCGAAGTCACGTACGGCAACGACTTCAAGGAAGTTCACCGTGTCAACGGCACGATGATCAACCAGAACGAAGTGGCAGCGAAGTTCATGTCCGGCCTGGGCTACAAGAAGT
>JANXVP010000272.1 GCA_025351615.1 Ramlibacter sp.
CGGCCTCTAAAATGGACCGTTTGTCCTGAACGAAATCCCGGAGTCACCATGGCTACAACGCGCAATCCGATCGCCCCTTTCGAGCAAGCCCGCTTCAACATGATCGAGCAGCAGATCCGACCCTGGGACGTGCTGGACGCCGGGATTCTTGAGCTACTGGCGCTGGTCAAGCGCGAGCAGTTCGTGCCCCTCGCCCACAAGGGCCTGGCATTCGTCGACATGGAAATCCCGCTGCTGGGCAGCGAGGATGAAGCGATGCGCAAGGGCCATTGCATGCTGGCGCCGAAGGTGGAAGCCCGCCTGCTGCAGGACCTGAAGCTCACGCCGTCCGACCGGGTGCTCGAGATCGGCGCCGGCTCGGGTTACATGGCCGCATTGCTGGCCTGCCGTGCCGCCCGCGTCATCACGCTGGAGATCGAGCCGCAGCTTGCGCGGATGGCGCGCGACAACCTGCAGCGGGCCGGTATCGCCAACGCCGAAGTGCGCGAGGCAGACGGAGCCAGCGCACTCGCTACCGAGGGCCCGTTCGATGCGATCGTGCTGAGCGGGTCGGTCGCGGAAGTGCCGCACCGTCTGCTCGAACAGCTCAAGGTCGGCGGCCGCCTGGCCGCGATCGTCGGCATGGAGCCGATGATGCGCGCCAGCTTCGTGACCCGCACCGGCGAAAGCACTTACACCACCGCCCAGCCCTGGGACACGGTGGCGCCGCGGCTGGTCCATTTCCCGGAACCGTCGCGCTTCCATTTCTGAGACGCAGCGATGATCGATCAGGTCCGGCCCGGCGACCTCGAGACCTGGATGCGGGCGCAGTCCGGACCGGCCGTCGTCCTCGACGTCCGCGAGCCGCGCGAACTGGCGGCGGCAAGCCTGCAGCCGCGAGCCTTCGAGCTGCTTGCCATCCCGATGAACCAGCTGCCGGCCCGGCTCGGCGAACTCGATCCCGGGCGGCCGGTCGCCTGCCTCTGCCACCATGGCACGCGCAGCCAGCGGGTGGCCATGTTTCTCGCCAGCAACGGTTTCAGCCAGGTTGCCAACATCGCGGGCGGCATCGATGCATGGTCGCTGGAGCGCGATGCGTCGGTTCCGCGATACTGATGGGCACAAGAACACGGCGCAATCCCTGAAGGACGGACATGAAAGTACTGCGGCTTCTTCCCCTGACGGCGGCACTGGGCGCGGCGTTGTGCAGCGCGGCGCACGCCGAAAACCTGCTGGACCTGTACCAGTCGGCGCGGGCCTACGACGCCGCGTGGCAGTCGGCAAAGGCCCAGTACGATGCCAACCTGTTCCGCGCCGAGCAGGCCAAGGCGGGCGTCCTGCCGACGGCGAATCTCGCGGCCGGCGCCACCCGTTCGCACCTGGACATCAACAACCCGGAAGTCCAGCGCGCCTTCGGCACCCAGAACGCGACCTTGAGCGCCTCGCAGCCGCTCTACCGTCCGGCCAACCTGGCCACTTACGAACAGGGCAAGCGGCAGGTCGAACTGGCGCAGGCGCAGCTCACGGCCGCGGCGCAGGACCTCATCATCCGCGTCAGCCAGGCGTACTTCGACGTGCTCGCCGCGCAGGACACCCTGGCCTTCGTGCAGGCGCAAAAGGCCGCCGTCGCCGAACAGCTGGCTTCGGCCAGGCGCAACTTCGAGGTCGGCACCTCCACCATCACCGACACCCGCGAGGCGCAGGCGCGCTACGACCTGGTGATCGCGCAGGAGATCGCCGCCGACAACGACCTTCGGGTCAAGCGGCTGGCGCTCGACACCCAGGTCGGCAAGCCCGACGTCCAGCCCGACTCGCTGCCCGTGCCACCGGAGCTGCCGCTGCCGCAGCCGGCAGACGTCAACGCCTGGGTCCTGCAGTCCGAAGAGAACAGCCCGGCGATCCAGCAGGCCCGCACCAATGTTGAAATCGCGCAGCTCGAAACCGAAAAGGCCAAGGCGGGACACAAGCCAACGCTGGACCTCACGGCCAGCTACAACGTCACGCGCAACCAGAACGGCAGTGTGCAGACGGCATTGAATTCGCGCAGCAACAACGGCAACGTCGGCCTGTCATTGAACTTGCCCCTGTTCGCCGGCTTTGCCGTCGAAAACCGGATCCGCGAAACGCTGTCGCTGGAAGAAAAAGCCCAGGCCGACCTGGAGGCGACCCGCCGTAGCGTCGCCCAGGCCACCCGCGCCGCCTATTTCGGAGTGGTGTCGGGACAGGGTCAGGCGAAGGCGCTGGAAGCTGCGGAGGCCTCCAGCCAGAGCGCGCTGGAGGCCAATCGGCTGGGCTACCAGGTCGGTGTCCGCATCAACATCGATGTGCTCAATTCACAGAGCCAGCTGTTCCAGACCAAGCGCGATCTGGCGCAGGCGCGCTACAACGTGCTGCTGGGTCACCTGAAGCTGCGCCAGGCGAACGGCACGCTGACCCCCGAAGACCTCGCCCGGCTGAACGGCCTGCTGGCCGGACGCGGCTAGCCAGCTAGTCACGGCGGACCGCGATCGGCGGGCCGGCCAGCAGGGCCAGCAAGGCCTGGGCCGTCCGCTGGGCTGCGCCACGGTGCGCGGCGGCGAAAGACAGCGCCGCAGCCGTCACCCGCTCATGCTGCGCGCGATCTCCCGCCAGGGCCACCGCTGTCCTCACGGCTTCCTCGACCGTTGCCACCCGCAACGCGGCGCCGGCCTGCTGCGCGAGCAGCGCGACGTCGGCGAAATTGAAGGTGTGCGGGCCCATCACCACCGGGCAGCCGCTGGCCGCCGCCTCGATCAGGTTCTGGCCGCCGAGCGGCTCGAAGCTGCCGCCGAGCAGCGCGGCGTCGGCCATTGCGTAGTACAGCGCCATCTCACCCAGCGAATCGCCGATCCAGATGTCAGCCGGCTGCGGATCGCCCGTCCAGCTGCTGCGGCGAGACACCGAGAAGCCTCGCTCCTGCGCCAATCCGGCGACCTCGTCGAACCGCTGCGGATGACGCGGCACCACCAGCCATTGCACCCCGCTCGCCAGCGCATCTGTCGAGCGGCGCGCCCAGCCCGCCCGTAGCAGGTCCCGGTTTTCCTGCAGCACCCGGAAAAAATCCGCTTCCTCACCGGCGCGCGAACTGGCGAACATCACCACTGGCCGCGCCAGCCGCTGGCGCCAGCCGCGGCCTTGCGCCAATTGCCCCGGCTCTGCCGACGCATCGAACTTGAGATTGCCGAAGACGCCGTCGACGGTTGCGCCAACCCGCGCCAGCCGCCGCGCATCGTCTCCGGTCTGCGCCCACACCGCCGACAACGCCGCGTAGGCCGGTCGCGACAGCTGCCCCAGCCGCAGCGCCTGCCGCATCGACTTCTCCGAAAGCCTGGCGTTGGCCAGCACCAGGGGCACGCCCTGTTCCGCGCAGCCGGCAACGAGGTTCGGCCAGACCTCGGTTTCCATCAGCACCCCGACGCGCGGCCGGAAATGCTGCAGGAAGCGTCGCACAGCCAGCGGCGTGTCCCACGGCAGCCACGCCTGCGCATCGCCAGGCAGCAGCAGCCGCTCGCCCTCGGCGCGTCCGGTGGCCGTGCCATGGGTCAGCAACACGCGCAGGCCGGGCTGTTGCCGACGCAACTGCTCCAGCAGGATGGCGGCGGCACGGGTCTCGCCCAGCGAGACGGCGTGGATCCAGATCCGGCCGCTGTCGCTGCGCCCCGCATAGACGCCGAAACGCTCGTCCACATGCTGCAGGTAACCGGGCTCGGCCAGGGCGCGCCGCCGCAGCTTGCGCCGCAGAAACGGCTGGACGCCGCGCATCACCAGCGAATAGAGCGGGCGGATCATGGCCTGCTGACCTGCTCCCAGGCGCGCCAGACGGCATCGACCGACGGCGTCGGCGCGGCAAAGACACTTTGCTGGCGGGCCGGTCCGTTGCCGGCTGGCGCGGGCGGACCGGTCCGCCACATGCTGTCGAAGTTGTAGATCTGGACATGCGGCCGGTCGAGCGCGACGGCGATGTGGCTCAGGCCGCTGTCGACGCCGATCACGCCCGCGCATTGCGCCAGCCGATCGGTCAGCAGGCCCAGGTCCAGCCGCGGCCAGACTTCGGCGCGCGGCCCGAGCCGCAGGGCCAGCCCCTCGCTGCGTTCGCGTTCGGCGTCGTTGCCGTGCGGCAGGGCAATCGCGCCACCCTGTGCAATCACCCGGGAACCGATGTCCTGCCAGTGCGCCTGCGGCCAGGCCTTGTCCTCACGCGAGCTTCCGTGAACCAGCACCACTGCCTTGCCGGCACCATCCGTGGCATCGGAATCCCCGATCTTCCGTGCCCGCAACCCGTACTCTAATGCCGCAGGAATACCGTAGCCCAGAGCACGCGCGCAAAGTTCGCGTGAGCGCTGCACGGCATGGACGTGCGGTTCGACGCGCAGTGCGAGGTCGGCGATCCAGCGCGTCGGCGCCTCGTAACTCGAGCCGTCGGTCCGATTGGCCAGCGCATAACGCATGCCGCCCGGCGCGAGCTGCGCGACCCGGGCGACCAGCGCCGATTTGGTCAGGCCCTGAAGATCGATGATGGCGTCGTAGGCATCGCGCCGCAGTTCATCGCGAAAGACCCGCCACTCGCCGCGCGTCTGCGCCGACAGCGGCGCCTTGCGCCAGCGCCGCAGATCGCACCCAATTACCCGCGAAACACCCTCGCAGCGCTGGACCAGCGGTACAAACGCAGCTTCGACCACCCAGTCGACCTGCGCCTGCGGCAGCGTCCGCCGGATGTCCTGCAACGCGGGCATCGCATGAACGACGTCGCCAAGCGATGACAGCTTGACGAATAAAATCTTCAATGGGCCGCCTGCGCGATCACCGCGTCAGGCTTGACGCTGCGAAGCAATTTCAGCATTGCTTTTTCGATCCGGTGCAGCGCGTCTTCGGTGTGCCCCTCAAAGCGCAGCACCAGCACCGGCGTGGTGTTGGACGCCCGCACCAGACCAAAGCCGTCGGGCCAGTCGACCCGCACACCGTCGATCGTCGTGATCTCGGCCGGCGGATCGAACTTCGCCCGCGCGATCAGCAGTTCCACCAGAGCGTGCGGCTCGCCCTCGGCGCATTTCACATTCAGTTCGGGGGTGGAGAAGCTGGTCGGAAGCGCATCGAGAATCGCCGCCGGGTTGTCGTGGCGCGACAGCAGTTCCAGCAAGCGAGCGCCGGCATAGGTGCCGTCGTCGAAACCGAACCAGCGCTCCTTGAAGAAGATGTGGCCACTCATCTCGCCGCCCAGGGGCGAATCGACTTCCTTCATCCTGGCCTTGATCAGCGAATGGCCGGTCTTGTACATCAGCGCAACGCCCCCGGCCTCGCGAATCGCGGGCGCCAGGCGCTGCGTGCACTTGACGTCGAAAATGATCGTGCCGCCGGGGACGCGCTTGAGCACGTCGCGCGCAAACAGCATCAGCTGGCGGTCCGGGTAAATGGTATTGCCGCCCGGAGTGACGATGCCCAGGCGGTCGCCGTCGCCGTCGAACGCCAGGCCGAGTTCGGCGCCGCTGGACTTCAGCGCCGCGATCAGGTCCCGCAGGTTCTCGGGTTTGCTGGGGTCGGGATGGTGGTTCGGGAAGTTGCCGTCGACCTCGCTGAACAGCTCGATCACTTCGCACCCCAGTGCGCGCAAGATCGCCGGGGCGGAAGCGCCCGCGACGCCATTGCCGCAGTCGACGACGATCTTCATGGGACGGGCCAGTTTCACGTCGCCGACGATCCGGTCGCGGTAAGGCGCAAAAAGATTCACGCTGCGGACCGACCCGGCGCTGCCGCTGGGGGCCACGCCGCGGTCGTCCTCGATCCGCTTGCGCAGGGCCTGAATCTCGTCACCGTAGATGGCCCGGCCCGCCAGCACCATCTTGAAGCCGTTGTCGTCCTTCGGGTTGTGGCTGCCCGTGACCTGGATGCCGCTGGAGCAAAGCGTGTTCGCGGCGAAATAAAGCATCGGGGTCGTGACCATGCCGATGTCGATCACGTCGACGCCCGCTGCGGTCAGTCCTTGCACCAGTGCAGCACTGAGCGACGGTCCACTCAGCCGTCCGTCACGGCCGACAGCCACCGTCTTTTCGCCTTCCGCCAGGGCCATCCGGCCGAAGGCGCTGCCCAGGGTTCGCGCCAGGTCTTCGTCGATGGTGGAAGGAACGACCCCGCGGACGTCGTAGGCCTTGAAGATGGAAGCAGTGACTTGCATGGTTGGGTCGATGGCGATGCGAAGGGCAATGCCGGAATTGTAGGCTGCGGCCCGCGCAGGCACATGTCCGGAAACGGCTGGTGCTGCGGCCGGTGCTGCGTATCATCAGCCCATGAACCGCGACCGCGCTCTGCTCCAGCCCGATGCCTGCTATCTGGCCCTGAAAGCGCGCGATGCGCGCTTCGACGGCAGCTTTTTCACCGGGGTGACATCGACCGGAATCTATTGCCGGCCGGTCTGCAAGGTGCGCACTCCGAAGCGTGAAAACTGCCGCTTCTTCGGCCATGCGGCACAGGCCGAACAGGCGGGCTTTCGCCCCTGCCTGCGCTGCCGTCCCGAGCTGGCGCCGACGTCGCTGCGCTGGTCGATCCAGGATGCGTCGGCGGTGCTGGCTCGCCAGGCGGCGCGCCTGCTCGATGAACCCGACGCCTGGAGCGAAGGCGCGCCTGTGCTTGAACAGCTGGCCGCGCGGCTGGGCGTGAGCGACCGCCACGTGCGGCGGATTTTCGAATCGCAGTTCGGCGTCTCGCCGTTGCAATACCTGCAGACCCGCAGGCTGCTCGCGGCCAAGCAGTTGCTGGCCGACACCGCCCTGCCAGTCACCCAGGTCGCGCTGATCAGTGGCTATGCCAGCGTTCGCCGCTTCAACGCGGCCTTCGCAGGGCATTACGGGCTGAACCCCACCCAGTTGCGGCGCCACGTCCCGCAGCGGGGCGCTGGCGGCATCACCGTCAAGCTGGGCTACCGGCCGCCGTACGACGTCGACGCGATGCTCGCATTCTTTCGCAAGCGCCAGATCCAGGGCATCGAATACGCCTCGCAGGCGCCCGAGCCGCCCCGGCTGGCGCGAAGCTTCGCGGTGGAGTCGGCGGGCCAGCGCTGCAGCGGCTGGCTGGCGGTCGAGTTCGACGCCGGCCGGCACCAGGCTCTGTTGCGGGTGAGCGAATCGCTGTGCAATGTGTTGCCGCTGGTGATCCGGCGGGTGCGGGCCTGGCTGGACCTGGACGCCGATCCGCAAAGCATCAATGCGCTGCTGCACGAGCGCTTTCCCGAGGGCGATGGCCTGCGGGTGCCCGGCTCGATGAGCGGCCATGAGCTGGCCGTGCGCGCGGTGCTGGGCCAGCAGATCACGGTGGCGGCGGCAAGGACGCTGGCGCAACGGCTGGTCGACCGCTTCGGCGAGGCGGTGGAAACGCCGTGGCCGGCAATCGGGCGGCTGTTTCCGACGCCGGCCGCGCTGGCCGCCGCCAGCGGCGATGCGCTCGGCCAACTGGGCATCGTTCGGCAACGGCAGGCCGCCATCGTCGCCATCTCGACTGCTGTCGCCGGGAAGAAACTCGAGCTTCACGCCGGCGCCGACGTGCCTGCCACGATCGCGGCGCTGCAGCAATTGCCCGGCATCGGCGAGTGGACGGCGCAGTACATCGCGATGCGGGCATTGCGTTGGCCGGATGCATTTCCCGCCGGTGACGTTGCCCTGCACAAGGCATTGGGCGTCAGCGGCGCGAAGAATCCGGCACGCGAGGCCGAAATCGCTTCGCAAGCCTGGAAGCCGTGGCGAAGCTACGCCGTCGTCAGAGCCTGGAGCGCGTTGCCACTCGCACCGGCCCCGGTCGCAATCGGCCGCGCCCGCGCAGCCGCGCCGCCGGCGCCTCAACCCACCGCAGGAGTGCTTCCATGAAATTTCATTCATCCACTGTGCAAGCCCGCTACGTCAGCCCGCTGGGCCCGATGATCGTCGCCGCCACCGAACGCGGCCTGGCCGGTCTCTGGTTCGAAGGCCAGCGTCATCTGCCCGACAGCAGCGCCTGGCCGCATGCGCCTGGGCACCCGGTGCTGCGCGAAGCCGTCACGCAGTTGGGCGATTACTTCGCCGGCCGCCGCAGCCAGTTCGATTTGCCGCTGGACCTGCAGGGCGGAACCGCGTTCCAGCAATCGGTCTGGCAGGCGCTGCTGGCGATTCCATCGGGACGCACCACCAGCTACGGCGACCTCAGCCAGCGCGTCGGCTGGCCTCGCGCAGTGCGCGCCGTCGGCGCCGCCGTGGGCCGCAACCCGGTCAGCATCGTCGTCCCCTGCCACCGGGTGCTGGGCCGCGACGGCTCGCTCACCGGCTACGCCGGTGGACTCGAACGCAAAAGCGCCCTGCTGGGACTGGAGGGCGCGATTTGACGTCGACCGCGCAAGCTGCTCCGGGCCGGGGGACGAGGGGCTGGCACGCCGACTTCCTGCTGCTGGCAGCAGTCTGGGGCGCGTCGTTCCTGTTCATGCGGATTGCGACGATCGAGTTCGGCCCCCTGCCAACCGCTGCCATGCGGGTGGTCATCGCCACCGCATTTCTCTGGCCGCTGTTGTGGCTGCGCGGGCTAGTGCCCGAGTTGCGCCGGCACTGGAAGCCGGTCTTCGCGATCGGCCTGCTCAATTCGGGCATTCCATTTGCGCTGTTCGCCTTCGCGCTGCTGTCGATCACGACCGGCCTGTCGGCGGTGCTCAATGCGACGGTGCCACTGTTTGGCGCCCTGGTCGCGTGGGCATGGATGAAGGACCGGCCGACGATGGCCAGAGCCCTGGGTCTGGCCATCGGCTTCCTCGGCGTCGCGCTGCTGGCCTGGGACAAAGCCAGCTTCAAGCCCGATGCCAGTGGATACGCGCCAGGCTGGGCGGTGCTGGCCTGTTTGCTGGCGTG
>JANXVP010000273.1 GCA_025351615.1 Ramlibacter sp.
GATGTGTGTTGTACCAGCCCAGGTAGTCAGCGATGTCGGCGCGCGCGGCACTGACGCTGTCGTAGGCCTTCAGGTACACCCGCTCGTACTTCACGCTGCGCCACAGGCGCTCGACGAACACGTTGTCTCTCCAGGCGCCGCGTCCGTCCATCGACATCTTGCAGCCGGCTGCCAGCACCACGCTGGTGAACTCCTCGGCGCTGAATTGACTGCCCTGGTCGGTGTTGACGATTTCCGGCGTGCCGTACCTCATCAAGGCCTGCTCGATCACCTGCCTGGCGTGACACGCCTCCAGCGTGATGGCCACGCGGTGCGCCAGCACCTTACGGCTGGCCACGTCCACCACCGCGGTGAGGTAGACGAAGCCGTGCGCCATCGGAATGTAGGTGGTGTCCAGCGCCCACACCTGGTTAGGCCGCGTGATGGCCAGCGAGCGCAGCAGGTAGGGATAGATCTTGTGGCCTGGCGCCCGTTTGCTGGTGCCGGGCTGTGGCGCCAGGGCAGTGATGCCCATGCGCGCCATCAGCGTCGTGACATGCCGGCGGCCCACCTCGGTGCCTTCGCGCCACAGTTGATCGCGCAGCATTCGCGCGCCCATGAACGGGTGCTCCAGATGCAGCTCGTCGAGGCGGCGCATGAGCGCCAGGTCGGCATCGCTTACCGGCCGCGGCAGGTAGTACACCGTGCCCCGGCTGATTGCTAGCAATTCGGCCTGGCGAGTGACGCTCAGTTGGTGTTCACGGTCGATCATCGCCTTACGCTCAGCAATCCCGCTTTGGTGAGCGCGCCTTCCAAAAAATCATTCTCCAGCGCCAGCTGCCCGATCTTGGCGTGCAGCGGGGCCAGGTCCACCGGCTCGGCGTGCTCTTGCCCGCCACCAAATGCGCCGGCCGCATGCTCGACCAATTGCCGCTTCCAGTCGGTGATCTGGTTCGGATGCAGACCGAATTGCTTGGCCAACTCCGCCAAGGTTTTGTCCTCGCGCAAGGCCGCCAGGGCTACCTGCGCCTTGAACGCCGGTGAGTGCGTGCGGCGGGTGCGCCGTGCTGATTTCTTGACCATCGAAAACTCCTGTCGCCAGTCCCGAAGAACCGGCATCATGCCCAGAGTTCCCACTTATCGCGCTGTTCAGATTTGCGGAGCCACTTCTCCATGTTCTGGAGCGTCTGAACAAACACGCCGTCGATGCGTTGAATGTCTACCGTAAATTCGTCTGCGCTCATAACTAATTAGGTGAGGTCCTAAACCTTATCTGAGCAGGATAGACGAAGTCTGCTTCCGGCCAGAAGCAGACATGCGGTCCGGCCAGTCGCCCTTCATACGGTGCCCGTCACATATCCGCCCCAAGTAACTTCTTGGCGGGCGCCACAAGCGCCCCCTCAATCCCATGCCGCTTCAACGCCGCCGCCACAAACCCGCCCGCCTTCATCTCCTCAACGAAGGCGCTCACGTAGCGCGCGCCGTTGTCGCGGCCCTTGGGCAGGCCCATCGCCTGCTGGATGATCATGAAACGACCGTCCAGCAGGCGCACGCCGGGCACGCGCTGAGCATCGGCCTGCAGCTGCTGCTTCACCCCGGCCGCCACTTCCACGCATTGCACCACCAGCGCGTCGGTCACCAGCGGTGAGCCGCCCACGCGCACCAGCTTTGCGGATTTCAGCTCGCGAGTCAGGTACAGGTCGTAAGCGCTGCCTGTGGCCACCACCACGCGGTTGCCTAGCCGGTCTACTTCCTCGTTGCGGCGGATCGGCGACGCGTTCTTCACCAGGTAGGCGCCCTCGATGATCACGTAGGGCGGCGTCTGTAGCATGCCGGCGCCGCGCACCGGGTCGATCGCGACGAAGGCGATGTCCACCTGCGCCGCCGTCACGGCCTCCACCACCTTGCCGGCAGCGGTGAAGGGCAACAGTTCCACCCGCACGCCCAGGCGCTTGCCCAGCTCGCGCGCCAGGTCGACCGAGACGCCGCTGGGTTGCCCTTGCGCATCCTTGGCCGCGAGCACCGGGTTGCCGTAGTTGATCGCCGCACGCAGCGTGCCCGTGGGCGCCAGCTCGCGCACCAGAGCGGCACCCGGCGCCGCGGGCGCCATCACGCTGCAGCCGCTCGCCAGCGCCACTCCGCCGGCCAGCACGGCCACGCCGGCAGCGAGTCGGCTCACGGCCTTCATCAGAACTCGACCTTCTGCCCCGGCTCCACCACCAGCATCTTCGGCGTGCCTGGTGCGTTGCCAAGCGCTGCGTTGAATTCTGCCGTCGTGCCGGCCAGCTGAGGCGTCGTGCCGTAGTGGATCGGCAGCGCGAACTTCGGCCGGATCATGTCGCGCACGGCCATCGCCGCGTCTTTGGGATTCATCACGAAGTGGCCGCCGATCGGCACCAGCACCAGGTCGGGCCGGTACATGTCGCCGATCAGGCGCATGTCGCCGAACACGC
>JANXVP010000286.1 GCA_025351615.1 Ramlibacter sp.
AGCGGCCAGCGCCTCTATTCGGCCGACGACGTGCGCAGGCTGGCATTACTCAAACAATTGACGGAGCTCGGCCACGCCATCGGAAGCCTGGCACCGCTGGACATGGCCCAGCTACAGCAAGTGGCCTCAACGCACGCGCACGCGCTGTTGGCCACACAGAAACGCGAGCGCCCAGATGCAGCCCTTTCGCCCGCCGTCTGGCGGGTAGCGGTGATCGGCGCGGCGCTCGGCATCCGGTTGCGGCGTCCCGCGCTGTTGCGCCGCCTCGGCCGGCCAGTGGTGCTACTGGGGACGTTCGCCGACGCAGCGCAAGCCGCCGCAGCATTGGAGGGATCGGCCATTGATGCCTTGCTGATCCACGAACCGCAATTGCACGAGGGCTGGCTGGCTTCCTTCCACGCCGCGGCGCCGGTGCTCGCTGCGGTGCCGAAGGCGGTGCTCTACGGCTTTGCCGCGGAATCCGTCTGCGACGCACTGGCGACGGCCGGCATGGCCTTGCTGCGTGAGCCGCAGACCGACACAGTGCTCGCGCAATGGCTGCGCGGCCTGTGCACTGCCGCCACGGTATCGATGTCCGCGGCGCTCGACCTCGCGCTCCCGACCGGGCCCGTTGCGCCGCGGCGGTGGAACGATGCGGCCCTGGCCGACTTCGCGGGTCTGTCGTCGACGATTGCCTGCGAGTGCCCGCGCCACGTGGCCGAACTGCTGATGCAGCTGTCGCACTTCGAGGCCTACAGCGCCGAGTGCGAGCACCGCAGCCCAGCCGACGCCGAACTGCACACCTACTTGAGGCAAGTCGCCGCCGCTTCGCGCGCCCGCTTCGAGGCCGCGCTGGAGCACGTGGCCCTGCACGAAGGGCTGATCCTGCCGCCGTGACGGCGGCACAAGGACAACGCCTGCGCTGCGCGGAGCGCGCGGCCGCCCAGACAGCCTTCACCGCCGCGGGGCTGCGCGCACTGGTCTAACATTTCTTTGCCACGTCAGGCAGAATTCCGGGGCCGAATGCCCTGTCTGTCTCGTCATATGCCCGTCACCGTACGCCGCTGCTTGCTCCTGCTCATACTCGCCGCCATGCCTTTGTTCAGCCATGCGATCGAAGAACCCGACTACGAAGTCACCAGGAAACTCGACAACGTCGAGTTGCGCCGGTACGCGCCCTACGTCGTGGCCGAGGTGATTCTGGACGCATCGGCCGAAGACGCCGGCAGCCAGGCATTCCCCATCCTGGCGGCATACATCTTCGGCAAGAACAAGGGCGAAAAGCAGTTCGCGATGACGGCTCCGGTGACGCAGTCCGCCGCTCCCGTGCGGATGGACATGACCGCGCCCGTGACGCAGGCCGCCGTTGCCGGCGGCATGGGGGTGCAGTTCGTCCTGCCCAAGGGGGTGACGCTGGCGACGGCGCCCGAGCCGATCGACCCACGTGTGCAACTGCGCCAGGTGCCCGCCGCCACGTGGGCGGCGATCCGCTACTCAGGCACGTGGTCGCGGTCCAACTACCTTGAGCACCTGGGCCAGTTGAAGGCGGCCCTGGAGGTGGCGGGCGTGGCCACGCAAGGCGAGCCCGTGCTGGCGCGCTACAACGCGCCCTTTACGCCGTGGTTCATGCGGCGCAACGAGATCTGGTTGGCATTGCGTTGATGCCGTTGCTGCGCCGCGCGGTACCGAGCTTCGGACACAAAAAAAGCCGCTTCCGGGCGGCTTTTTTGTTGCGGGCCGCCCAAGGCGGCTTTATTTCCGGCCGGATGGCCTCACTTGCTCAGCATGTCGCCGTGGCCGCCGGCGGCCGCATGGAACTGCGGGGCCCGGACCTTGGAATGGCGCTGGTGCCTTTCCGGTGGGGCGGAACCGGCCGGCAGCGTTTCGATGCGCGAAACCGACACCTCGGCCTGGATGTTCTGGGCCAGCTGGCCCTTCGGGCCTTCGGTGATCTCGAAATTGACGCGGCAGCCCTGCTTGAGGGTCTTGAACCCCTCCATGGCGATCGCCGAGAAATGCGCAAACACGTCGGAGCCGCCACCGTCGGGTTCGATGAACCCGAAGCCCTTGGCATCGTTGAACCACTTGACTGTACCCGTCGCCATGTTTCGGCTCCTGCTTTTCCCTCGGCCTGCCAGTGTCCCGATTCGGCGCGCCCCTGTCAACATTTTCACTTAACTAATGTTTTGAGGGCAGTTCGCCGCCGCCTTCATCCGCGCGATACTGAGGGCGCGGAAAAATCGACGCCAAAAAATGCCCCGCTGCCTGTCGCTTGAATGTGACGGAACCGCCTCCAATTCACCTTCAGGCCGCACTGCGAAAGCACGCTCGATAGAATGAATTTCATGGCAAGCAAAATCCCCACCCCGGTTCCGGTCGCGCCAAAGACGCGGCCCAAGCAAGGAGACGACGGCGGGAACCTGGTGCTGGAGCGCAAGACCCAGAAAACCAAGCCGCCGCAGATGTTCCAGGTCGTGATGCTCAACGACGACTACACCCCCATGGAATTCGTCGTGGTGGTCATTCAGGAGTTTTTCAGCAAGGATCGGGAGACCGCCACCCAGATCATGCTGAAGATCCACCTCGACGGGAAAGCGATCTGCGGCGTGTATTCGAGGGACGTGGCCGCCACCAAGGTCGAGCAGGTGCAGGAAGCGGCGCGGCAGGCGGGGCATCCCCTTCAATGTGTCAGTGAACCGGTGGACTGAAACCGGATCGGACTTAGTATTCGTCAGCAACGCAAGCAAGGCAAAAAGGACCATCATGATTGCCCAGGAATTGGAAGTCAGCCTCCACATGGCATTTGTGGAAGCGAGGCAGCAGCGCCACGAGTTCATCACCGTGGAACACCTGCTGCTTGCCCTGCTGGACAACCCCAGCGCGGCGGAAGTGCTGCGAGCGTGCTCAGCCAATATCGACGACCTGCGCAAGTCGCTGGCCAACTTCATCAAGGACAACACGCCCCAGGTCGCCGGCACCGACGACGTGGACACCCAGCCGACGCTGGGCTTCCAGCGGGTGATCCAGCGTGCCATCATGCACGTGCAGTCCACCGGCAACGGCAAGAAGGAAGTCACCGGCGCCAACGTGCTGGTCGCGATCTTCGGCGAGAAGGACTCGCACGCTGTCTATTACCTCCACCAGCAGGGCGTGACCCGGCTCGACGTGGTGAATTTCATCGCCCACGGCATCAAGAAGAGCGATCCGCCCGAGCCAGCCAAGGGCGGGGAAGCCTCCTCGTCCTCGGAGAGCGAGGAGGGCGGCGAGAAGAACGAAAAGGCGTCGCCGCTGGAGCAGTTCACCCAGAACCTGAACCAGGCGGCCAAGGACGGCAAGATCGATCCGCTGATCGGCCGCGAATACGAGGTCGAGCGCGTGATCCAGATCCTGTGCCGGCGCCGCAAGAACAACCCGCTGCTGGTGGGTGAGGCGGGCGTGGGCAAGACGGCCATTGCCGAGGGCTTGGCCTGGCGCATCGTGCAAAAGGAAGTGCCGGAAATCCTGGCCGACTCGAGCGTGTATTCGCTGGACATGGGGGCGCTGCTGGCCGGCACCAAGTACCGCGGCGATTTCGAGCAGCGCTTGAAGGGCGTGCTCAAGTCGCTCAAGGACAAGCCGAACGCCATCCTGTTCATCGACGAGATCCACACCCTGATCGGCGCCGGCGCGGCGTCGGGCGGCACGCTGGACGCGTCCAACCTGCTCAAGCCCGCCCTCAGTTCGGGCGCGCTCAAGTGCATCGGCGCGACCACGTTCACCGAATACCGCGGCATCTTCGAAAAAGACGCTGCGCTGTCGCGGCGCTTCCAGAAGGTCGACGTGGTCGAGCCCAGCGTGGCCGAGACCATCGAAATCCTGAAGGGCCTGAAGTCGCGCTTCGAAGAGCACCACAGTGTGAAGTACGCGGTGGCGGCCCTGCAGGCCGCGGCGGAGCTGTCGGCCAAGTACATCAACGACAGGCATCTGCCCGACAAGGCGATCGACGTGATCGACGAGGCCGGCGCGGCCCAGCGCATCCTGCCGGTCGGCAAGCGGAAGAAGACGATCACCAAGGCCGAGGTCGAGGAAATCGTGGCCAAGATCGCCCGCATTCCCCCGGCCAATGTGTCTAACGATGACCGCGGCAAACTGCAAACACTTGAACGTGATTTGAAGAGTGTGGTGTTTGGCCAGGACAAGGCGGTCGATATGCTGGCTTCGGCCGTCAAGATGGCGCGCTCGGGTCTGGGCAAGGCGGACAAACCTATTGGCTCCTTCTTGTTCAGC
>JANXVP010000319.1 GCA_025351615.1 Ramlibacter sp.
CGAGGCCGGCCACCAGCCGCGCCGTCGCCATGTTCCATTTTGCGTTGGCCGCGACCACGGAGACCAGCACGAACATCAGCATCGTGAGCAGCGAGCCGGCCGTCCCCAGCTGCCGCGGCCAGGCCCACGGCCGCGGGTTCAACTGCTTGAGCAGCATCCCGCCGAGCAAGGCTGCAAGCGGCGCCGAGCCGCCGAAATGGGACGCCAGCGCGGTCCCCGCGGCCAGCAGGGCCATGAACAGCATGGAGGTGTTTTCGCTGGTGGGGCTCATCACCCGCAACGCGATCCGAAGCGCCAGGGCGACGATCGCGCCAACCACCACCGACAGGCCCAGCACCACCAGGATGGGGTAGACCATGTCCACCCATTCCTTGTGCGGCCTGTGCATCACGTTGGCGCGCGCGCTGCACAGGGTCAACGCATACAGCGTGCTGAGCGTGGAGAGCACCATGGCGCGCTCGGTCACCGGACCGGAGGCCCGGGTGTCGATGACAATGCGGCTCAACACGGCCGGCGACGCGGCCATGGCGACCATCGCCAGCGACTCCGCAACGTCGGCACGCACGTCCATGGCGCGCAGCACGTAGTAGACGATCACCAGCGTGAGCAGCGATTCGAGCAGGCTCTGCACCAGCACCATGGGGTTGTGCCGGAACCAGCGCAGCGGGATCCGGCCGCCCGCTTCGAACAGCACCACCGCCACGCCCAGCTCGAGCAGGAACAGCCCGATGCCCTGTAGCGGCCAGGCCGCCCCGCTGAAGCCCCCCAAACCAGCCAGCGCGCCCACTGCGGAATAACCGACCACCTTGGGCAGGCCGGCGAAGCGCTGCACCAGATGGCCCGCGACAGCGGCGATGCCCAGCAGCAACGACCATTGAACGGTCGGCAAGCCGGCCGATGGCTTGAGCCATTCCGCCCAGATCGCCGTGATTTCGTTCATGTGGTGTGAGGTTCCCGGCGCACTGTAACGCCCGGCCCCAAGCGCAGCTGTAGGACATTGCGCCAGCGACGCGCGCCGGGCTAAACGGGCAGGAAGAAACTGGCCGGGCGGCGTCGCCAGCGGGCGCGGATCGACCGGCGGATTCGCAATCGGTCGGCGCTGCCGACGCTGTGCGCGCGTAGCGCCAGCCGGAAAGCGAAGTAAAAGCTCACGCCCAGGTTGAGCATGCCGATCAGGGGAATCGCGGCCACACACCACCACAGTTCGGGCATCCGCAGCACCTTCGGTCCGTACGCTGCCGCGGCCGCGGCCAGTTGGCCGGTGGACAAGGTCACATGGCGCGCCTGCAGGCCGAGCCCGAAGAAATCGAGGACCGGCGGCAGCAGGCCCAGCATCATCCCGAGAGAGATGTTGGAGGCGAACCCGGAGACGTTCTTGCGCATGAAATCAGCCCAGCGGGCCGCGCGCTGCACTCCGAGCAGGGCCGTGATGCGCGGGTTGTAACGCATCGCGGAATCGAGCCGGTGCAGGACAAACCAGTTCTCGGTCCAGCCGGCGATCAGGCTGGAGCCGAACAGCAGGATGCCCGTGAAGGCAGCAAAAATGAGCGTCAGCGGGTTCAGCAGGTGCAGCGAGGCAAATACATGGTCAGCCTCGACCCGGCTGATCATCGGCGCGCCGCTGCCCAGCTGGATCGCGGCGCTGAGCAAAAGCACGCATGGGGCCACCGCGCCGACGTTGCCGAGCACCGCAGCCACTTGCGAGCGCATCAGGTTGGCGACTTCATCGATGAATTCCTCCACCGCGTGGGGCTCGGTCAGGTCCTTCAGCTTGGCGGCCATTGCGGGCGCCGTCATCGCCGGCTGCTTGGTGGCCAGCGTCCAGTGCATCAGCTGGATGAAGACGAAGCTGGCCGCGTACATCACGCCGGCCCAGAAGCCGCTCCAGAAGGCAGCCAGCCCCAGCACGGCCAACGCAAACTTCAGGAAGGTGGTCACTGCCGTCGCCACTCCGCCGCCTGCAGCTTTCCACAGCATCTGCCGGTACTCACCCGGCGTGCGGGTGATGTAGCCTTCGCCCGCTTCGGCGCTGCGTTCGGTCACCTTGGCGGCCAGCAGGGAAGAGTTGGCGGCGAACAGGGCGCGCAGGCTGCGCCGCTCCTGCCCCATGGCCGCCAGCCTGGACACCAGCCGTGCGCTGCTGGCCGGCGGGTTGGTCGAGATCAGGCAATCCATCAGCTCGCGAATCCGCAGCACCCGTTCGCGCAATTGCCGCAGCAGGAACACCAGGCCCACCGAAATGCCGTGCTCGTTGAGGTGCGGGTAGACGCTGGCCGCGGCGTGCCGGCAGGCTTCCAGCCGCTCGCGCAGCCGGGCGGCTGCCGCCTCCAGCGCAAGCGGCTCGCGCGGCGTGGCGATCATCGCGGCCCTGAAACTTTCGACGTCCGCGGGCAGGTCGTGGAAAGGCTGCATCTCGCGGGCCGGAGCGCTCATCCGCTGGCGCAGCTCGGCCGCGAAGCCGGTGGCGCGGACCTGGCTGGCGCAGTAGTTGATCGCTTCCAGCAATTCGTGTTGCCACAGGCTCAGGCCGGTGACCGGCGACGACGTCGTGATCAGGTCGGCCAGCCGCTGCAGCGTCCCGGCGTCCAGCGCGCAGACCCAGGCGGCGTCGCGGGCGCCAGGCATGGCCAGCGAAAAGAGTTCGGCCGAGTCCGTCGTCTCGGGCGTGGCCGGCAGGACCTTCTGCCGCAAGCGTTCGTTGAACTCGCTGATGAAGGCCATCCGCGGCGCGAAACCGAAGTCCGCCAGCAGGGCGGTGGCGTCGACAGTTTCGGTCAGCACTTGCCACCACTCGCGCACCCGTTCCTGCAATTGCGCACGGGCGTCTACCGCATCCAGCAACAGTTGAACCCGGCTGGCCGCCGCCTGCGGCGACGAGCCGCGGGGGCCGCGCACCCAGTCGAGCAGGCCGATCAGCCAGAGATGCCGCTGCGCCAGGGGCGCCTTCGCATCCAGCGTGTCGAGCACCTGGTTCAGGTCGTTCATCGACGACGCCTGACGCGGCTTCAGTGCAGCACTCGGTGGGTGCCGTCGTCGAGCATGAAGGGCGGGATCTGGACTTCGAAGCGTTCCGCGTCATCGGCCACGCAAAAGAAGCTGCCATGCATCGTGCCGGCCGGCGTGCGCAGCCGGCAGCCGCTGCTGTACTGGAACGCCTCGCCCGGCTTGAGCAAGGGCTGTTGCCCGACCACGCCGAGGCCCTTGACCTCTTCGGTTTCGCCGGCGGAATTGCTGATCACCCAGTGCCGCGCAATCAGCTGCGCCGGCACCTCGCCGGTATTGGTGATGGTGATGGTGTAGGAGAAACTGAAAAGCCCCTGCGAAGGCGCGGACTGCTCGGGTAGAAAACGCGGTTCGACCTCGACGCGAAACTGGTACTTGGCCATGCCCCACTTTAACCTTTTGCCGATTTGCGAAAATCGCCGGATGACCAAAACCCATCGCATCGCGCCCTCCATCCTGTCGGCCGATTTCGCCCGGCTGGGCGAGGAAGTCAAAAACGTCATCGCCGCCGGCGCCGACTGGATTCACTTCGACGTGATGGACAACCACTACGTGCCCAACCTCACGTTCGGACCGATGATCTGCTCGGCGCTCAAACCGCACGCCAGGACGCCCGCTGGCGCGGCTGTGCCGATCGACGTGCACCTGATGGTGCAGCCGGTCGATGCGCTGGCCCAGGCCTTCGCCGATGCCGGCGCCGACTTCATCAGTTTTCACCCGGACGCCTCGGCCCATGTGCACCGCAGCGTGCAGGCGATCAAGGCGCGGGGCTGCAAGGCGGGCCTGGTGTTCAATCCGGCCGTGAGCCTGGAGGTGCTGGACTGGATGATCGACGACATCGACCTGATCCTGGTGATGAGCGTCAACCCGGGCTTCGGCGGCCAGGCCTTCATCGACTCGGCGCTGCGCAAGATCGGCGACGCGCGCCGGCGGATCGACGCCTGCGGCAAGGACATCCGGCTGGAGGTCGACGGCGGCATCAAGGCCAACAACATCGCGCGCGTGGCCGCTGCGGGCGCCGACACCTTCGTGGCGGGCAGCGCGATTTTTGGCAAGCCCGATTACAAGGACGTCATCGACGCGATGCGTCTCGAGCTTGCAAAAACCTGAGCGGCGTCCGGGCGGCGTACTGTAGGCAACCGCCCGGTTGGTCTGGTCGTCTGCGCCTCCCTGAGTGTGGGAGCCGTCCTACCGCGCTTAACGACAAGCGCCGACAGCCCGCGACGCCTGGCGGCTACGGGATATGGCTCAGTTCGAACCTAAGCTTTGGAGTCCAGGCGTTGCCCCCACGCCGGCTCAAGGAGAACCCATGGAGTTGCTCGCAGGAATCCTCATCGGCGCCCTGATGGGCTCGGCCGCCGCGGCCATGATGCGGGTCGACTCGTCCCGCGGCATCTACCTGCACGCGATGCTGGGCATCGTCGGCGCCGTCGTCGGCGGGGTCGCGCTCTGCCTCCTGTTTCCGGGCTCGTGGTCCGAGCTGCAGGATGAATTCGTGGTCTGGTGCGTCGCCGGTGCTGCCGGCGTGATCGGGCTGGCCACCGTCGCCAACGTGCTCGAGTTGGCGCTTGATCTCGAAACCAGCTGAGGAATATTGGCGGCGAGCCTCGCAGCGCAGGCGGGCTGGCGCCTGCCTTTTCATTTTTTGACAGTGAACGAGGAGTGATTGAATGGCCCAGCCCCGACAGGACACCCAGCGCAAGGCCAAGGCCGGAGACAGCGCGACGGCCAAGCTGAAGCAGCTGGAGCCGTTCAGCCAGGGGCCGGAGAACCAGCTGACCACCAACCAGGGCGTGGTGATTCCCGACAACCACAACTCGCTGAAAGCGGGGGCGCGGGGGCCGACGTTGCTGGAAGACTTTATCCTGCGCGAGAAGATCACCCACTTCGACCATGAGCGGATTCCCGAGCGGGTGGTGCACGCCCGCGGCACCGGCGCGCATGGCTTCTTCGAGCTGTATCGCTCGCTTTCCGAGTACACGCGGGCCGATTTCCTGCAGGAGGTCGGAGCGCGCACGCCGGTGTTCGTGCGGTTTTCGACCGTGGCCGGATCGCGCGGTTCGTCCGATACGGTGCGCGATGTCCGCGGCTTTGCGGTCAAGTTCTATACCCGCGAGGGCAACTACGATCTGGTGGGCAACAACATCCCGGTGTTCTTCGTCCAGGACGCAATGAAGTTTCCGGACCTGGTCCACGCCGTCAAGCCGGAGCCGCACCACGAGATGCCGCAGGCGGCGAGCGCCCACGACACCTTCTGGGATTTCGTCTCGCTGATGCCCGAGACCACCCACATGCTGATGTGGGTGATGTCCGACCGCGCCATCCCGCGCAGCCTGCGGATGATGGAAGGTTTCGGTGTCCATACCTTCCGCTTCATCAACGCGCGCGGCGTCGCGCACTTCGTCAAGTTCCACTGGAAGCCCAAGCTCGGCAAGCATGCGCTGGTCTGGGACGAGGCGCAGAAGATCGCCGGCAAGGACCCGGATTTTCACCGCCGCGATTTGTGGGAGTCGATCGACCAGGGCAACTTCCCCGAGTGGGAGCTGGGCCTGCAGCTGATCGAAGAGGGCAAGGCGCAGGCGCTGGGCTTCGACCTGCTGGACCCGACCAAGCTGATTCCCGAGGACATGGTGCCGGTGCAGCTGGTCGGGCGGATGACCCTGAACCGCAACGTCGAGAACTTCTTTTCCGAGACCGAGCAGGTCGCTTTCCATCCCGGCCACGTGGTACCAGGGATCGATTTCAGCAACGACCCGCTATTGCAGGGCCGGCTGTTCTCGTACACCGACACCCAGTTGTCGCGGCTGGGCGGCCCCAACTTCCACGAGTTGCCGATCAACCGGGGCGTGTGTCCGTTCCACAACTTCCAGCGCGACGGCATGCACCGCATGCAGATCAACAAGGGCCAGGTGAACTACGAGCCGAACACGCTCGCGACCGGTTCCGAGCAGCGCTTCGATGGCGGCACCGGCGGCTTCCAGAGCTATCCGCAGGAGCTGGAGTCGCCCAAGAGCCGGCGCCGCAGTCCCAGCTTCGACGATCACTTCACGCAGGCGACGCTGTTCTGGAACAGCCAGAGCTCGGCCGAGAAGGACCACATCATCGCGGCGTTCCAGTTCGAGCTGTCCAAGGTGCAGCTGCCAGCCATCCGCCAGCGCGTTGTCGACAACCTGGCCCACGTCGACCCGAAGCTTGCGCGCAAGGTCGCCGAGCCCTTGGGAATCGGGGCCCCGGATGCCAAGGCCGCGGCCGGCCGGTCGGGCTTTCGCGATGTGCGCTTCAAGCTGCCGATCGATGCTTCTGCAGCACTGAGCATGGAGACCACCGGCGGCGGAATTCAGACCCGGAAAGTCGCTATCCTGGTGGCGGGCGGAGTCGAAACCGGGGCGATGAAAATCGTCCAGCAGGCGCTGCTCGATGCCGGCGCGATCTGCAAGGTGGTCGGCCCCCACCTGGGTTTTGTTTCCACGTCCTCGGGCCAGCAGCTGGCGGTGGATTTCACCTATTCGAACATGCCGTCGGTGATGTTCGACGCGGTGCTGGTGCCAAGCGGCGCGAGCAGCGCCAAGACGCTGGCGATGAACGGCGATGCCGTGCATTTTGTGCTGGAGGCGTTCAAGCACTGCAAGACCATCTGCGTGATCGGCGAAGGCGTGGAGCTGCTGCGCACGCTCGGAATTTCCGCTCCGGGCCCCGACATGCCGGCAGTCGCCGGTGTTTTGGTGGGCAAGAGCGAGCCGACGGCGCGGGTGCAGCTGGGACAGGACTTCGTCGCCGCCATCGGCAGGCACCGGCACTGGAGCCGCGCCAACGTGGAGGCCGTACCCGCCTGATCGAGGGCCCGGGGCGCATGAATTCCAGGCCACGCCTGCCCCCGCTGCGCGCTGCGATCGTCGATCTGGACGGCACGATGATCGACACGCTGGGCGACTTCGCCGAAGCGCTCAACCGGATGCTCGGCGACCTGCGCCTGCCCGCGATCGAGCGGCCCGCGATCGAGCGGCTGGTCGGCAAGGGCTCCGAACACCTGGTGCGTTCGGTGCTGTCGCATGTGGGCGCGGCGCCGCAGCTGTACCCCGCTGCATGGGACGCTTACCAGCGCCACTACTTCAGTGTCAACGGCATGCATTCCGAGGTTTATCCCGGAGTTGTCGAGGGCCTCACCTTGTTGAGCGCGCGGGGCTTGCGGCTCGCCTGCCTGACCAACAAGCCGACCAACTTTGCCGTGCCGCTGCTCAGCGCCAAGGGGCTGGAAGGCTTTTTCAGCGTGGTCTTCGGCGGCGACGCTTTCGAGCGCAAAAAACCCAATCCCCTGCCGCTGCTGAAAACCTGCGAGGCACTGGCGTCACAGCCGGCGCAGACGCTGATGATCGGCGACTCCAGCAACGACGCCGCCGCGGCACGTGCGGCCGGATGCCCGGTGTTGCTGGTGACGTATGGGTACAACCATGGCGAACCGGCGCGGAGCGTCGACGCCGACGGCTTCGTTGACTCGCTCGCGGAGCTTCGCGAACTGCTTTGACGCGGCCTTTGCGGCCTACGCCGGTTTGCCGAGCAGCGCTTCCTTCAGCTTCCAGTCGGCCGGGTTGGGACCGAGCCAGATCCGCAGCAGGGCGTTGAAGAATTCCGGTTCCTTGAACGGCTCGCCCTGCTGCACGCCCCGCACAGTGACCACCGTGCCGGTGCCTGGCACCCAGTCGAGCGCAAACGTGTCACCGGCATTGAGCTTTTTGTGGTCCGAGAAGATCTGGCTCATACGCAGCACGCCGGGGATGAGTTTGGAGAACGCGGACTTGTCCATGTTGTCTTCCATACCGCGTGCGAACAGCTTGCCGAGTTCCGCCGAATCGATGTCGCGCAGCATCGTGATGGTCATCCGCTTGGCGCCCGGAGCGGCCAGCACATCCTCTGTCGTCCCCGCCTTGCGGCTCAGGTACAGGCCTGCCGCATACACCTTGAAGATAGCCTTGTAGCGGACGCCAGCGCCATTGAGCTGGATTTTCGAGCCCTTGAGGTCGGCACTGTCATCAAAGCGCACGCCGGACACCGTCACCTGCGCCATGGCGCCGGAAACGAGCGCTGCGGCGAGGGCCGCAAGGCTCCATCTGCTGGTCAAATTCATCTTTTCTCCCGGATCGAATCGAACGGTCGTTCGGTGCGCGGATTCTTGGCGGGCGCCCGAGCGATGGCAACAGGGTTTTCGCGCGGACCGACAGTGTTTGCTACACTGGCCGCAATGTTCATTCACCGAACCCACAGCACAGGTTTGAGCGACCGGGGAGCCTGGCCCTGGCGTCCTTCCCGGTTCGTGCGTTCCTAAAAAAAGCGCGGGGTATCCCGTGCGCCGCCTGCCAGGGCGGATTGTGTGAATGAACCGCGGCAATGCCTGCCGCGGAGCTTGTGGAGGCTCAGCCCTTGATTACCGAACTCGAATTCAAAAGCCTTGCCTTGCAGGGCTACAACCGCATTCCACTGATGGTAGAGGCGTTCGCGGATCTCGAGACGCCCCTGTCCCTTTACCTCAAGCTGGCGCATTCACGCGGCGGCGGCAGGTACAGCTTCCTGCTGGAATCGGTCGTGGGTGGCGAGCGCTTCGGGCGCTATAGCTTCATCGGCCTGCCGGCGCGGACCTTGCTGCGCGCCAGCGGCTTCGGCGCCGATTCGGTCACCGAAGTCGTGAAGGACGACGCAGTCATCGAGACCGCGCGCGGCAATCCGCTGGAATTCGTCGCGCGGTACCAGGAGCGCTTCAAGGTCGCGCTTCGGCCGGGGCTGCCGCGCTTTTGCGGTGGGCTCGCAGGCTACTTCGGCTACGACACCGTGCGCCACATCGAGAAGAAGCTGGAACGTTCCTGTCCGCCCGACACGCTGGGCTGTCCCGACATCCTGCTGTTGCAGTGCGAGGAACTGGCGGTCATCGACAACCTCTCGGGCAAGCTGTACCTGATGGTCTACGCCGACCCGTCGCAGGGCGAGGCCTATGCCAACGCCAAGAAGCGGCTGCGGGAGCTACGCGAGCAACTGAAGTACTCCGTCAGCGCGCCGGTCGTCAGGCAGACCCAGACCTTTCCGGCGGAGCGCGACTTCGCCAAGGCCGACTACCTGAAGGCGGTGGCGGACGCCAGGGAGATGATTGCTGCCGGCGACTTCATGCAGGTGCAGGTCGGGCAGCGCATCAAGAAGCGCTATACCGAGTCGCCGCTGTCGCTTTACCGGGCGCTGCGTTCGCTCAACCCCAGTCCCTACATGTATTACTACCACTTCGGCGATTTCCACGTCGTGGGCGCGTCGCCGGAGATCCTGGTGCGGCAGGAGCAGACGCCGGAAGGCCGGAAGATCACCATCCGCCCGCTGGCTGGAACGCGGCCGCGCGGCGCGACACCCGAGCAGGACAAGGCGATCGAACAGGAGCTGATCAGCGATCCCAAGGAGCGCGCCGAGCACGTGATGCTGATCGACCTGGCCCGCAACGACATCGGCCGCATCGCGAAAACCGGGACGGTGAAGGTGACCGAAGCTTTCGCCGTCGAGCGTTACAGCCATGTGATGCACATCGTCAGCAACGTCGAAGGCATCCTGCAAGACGGCATGACCAGCATCGATGTGCTGAAGGCGACCTTCCCCGCGGGGACGCTGAGCGGTGCGCCGAAGGTGCATGCGATGGAAGTCATCGACCGGCTGGAGCCGACCAAGCGCGGGATTTACGGCGGCGCCTGCGGCTATCTCAGCTATGCCGGCGACATGGATGTCGCCATCGCCATCCGCACCGGCATCATCAAGGACCAGACGCTGTACGTTCAGGCCGCAGCCGGCATCGTGGCCGACTCGGTGCCTGAACTGGAGTGGCAGGAAACTGAAGCCAAGGCGCGCGCGCTGTTGCGGGCCAGCGAACTTGTCGAAGAGGGATTGGAATAGCCAGACCCGCGGATGTCATCGCAGGATACCGAGCCGGAAAAAAATCGAGGACTTTTCAAGAAAACCTATGCACCTGAAAACCCACCGAATCGTCCTGGCCGTCCTTCTCGCTTGCCTAGCGCCAGTTGCGCAAGCCCAGTCCGCCGCCGTGTTGCACCTGGTGTTGGTGCTGGACGGCCTGCGGCCAGACAGCATCAGCGCGTCCGAGACGCCCAACCTGCACCGGCTACGCAGGGAAGGCGTGTGGTTCGAAAACACGCACGCGGTGTTCCCGACAGTGACGCGGGTCAACTCGACCTCGCTGGGAACGGGGAGCTATCCTGCGCGCCACGGCATCATGGGCAACTCGATCTATGTTCCGGCGGTCGATCCACTGCGTGCATTCAGCAACGATAACTTCGACAACCTGCTGAAGCTGGATGCAGCGACCTCGGGTGGCATGGTGACGACGTCGGGAATCGCGGAATTGCTGGAGCGCTCTGGCCGCA
>JANXVP010000349.1 GCA_025351615.1 Ramlibacter sp.
GCTGCAGTTCGTGCCGAAGAACCGGCTGTTTCCCTGCACCAACTGCGGCCTGGCGCCGATGGACCGCGAGGTGGCGCTCAAAAAACTGCAGGCGCTCGGCGCCGGAGCAGAACTCGCGCGCCGGAGATACGGCTGATGGCGACACTGCATCCGCAGGCCGCGGGCCGGCTGCGCGAAGTCCTGCAGGGGCACATCGACCGCGGCCTGATCCCGGGGGCGGTGGCGCTGGTCTCACTCGGCGGCGAGACCTGTCTGTTCGAAGCCCTGGGCCGGCGCGACCCGGCCGCGGCCAACGCCATGCCGGCGGACGCTATCTTTCGCATCTATTCGATGACCAAGCCGATCGTCTCGGTGGCCGCGCTGATGCTGGTCGAGCAGGGACGGCTGCAGCTGACCGATGCGGTGTCGCAGTACCTGCCGATGTTCGCGCATCCGAAAGTGGCGGTGGTTCGGGATGGAGAGCTGGAACTGGTGCCGGCCCTGCGCGAAGCGACGGTGCAGGACCTGCTCCGCCACACGGCCGGCTTCACCTACGAATTCATGGGCGACGGCCCGGTGCACCGGCAGTACACCGAGGCGGCACTGGGCTCGCGCAAGCGCAGCAACCTCGAATTCTGCGAGGCGCTGGCTTCGATCCCGCTCGCCTTTCACCCGGGCAGCTGCTGGGAATACAGCCGGGCCACCGACGTGCTAGGGGCAGTGCTGGAAGTGATTTCCGGCCAGCCGCTGGGCCAGCTGCTGGAGGCAACGGTGTTCGCGCCGCTGCGCATGAAGGACACCGGGTTTTCGGTTCCGGAGCCGCAGCACGGCCGGCTGGCGGAGGCCTTTGCGGTGGACCCGCAGACCGGGGAAGCCGTCGCGTTG
The DNA here is from genome assembly GCA_025351615.1 of Ramlibacter sp. GTDB lineage: Bacteria > Pseudomonadota > Gammaproteobacteria > Burkholderiales > Burkholderiaceae_C > Ramlibacter. The sequence goes on from JANXVP010000349.1 coordinate 865, forward strand.
ATGCCGAACCGCCGGGCCCCGCGCTTCGAATCGGCCGGTGGCGGGCTGCTGTCGACCGCAGCCGACTACGCGCGCTTCCTGCTGCTGCTTCGCAACCGGGGCAGCCTGGACGGCACGCGGCTGGTGTCTCCTGCGACCTTGGCGTGGATGACCGCCGATCACCTGGGTGCCATTCCAGTGAAGGGCGATCTGCTGACTGCGGCGGATGGCTTCGGGCTGGGATTCGCCGTGCGCACCCATGCGGGGCTGGCGCCGATCCCGGGGTCGGTGGGCTGCTACGCCTGGTCCGGCCTGGGCGGCACTTCGTTCTTTGTCGATCCGGCGCTGGACCTGTACGCCGTGCTGCTCACCCAGGCGCCGGGTCAGCGGGATTATTTCATCCGCCTGTTCCGCCAGCTGGTCTACGGCGCGCTTGACTGAACGGTTCGCTGGTGTAGTCTGGACGGGATGAGCAATCACGACCATCCGTCCGGCTGGCAGGAGCATCCCAACGGCGAAGGCCATGAACACGGCATGGCTGCGGCAGCATGGAAGCACGATGGCGTGCGGGTGATCGGCGGCGACCGGCTCGACGGCAACACGGCGCAGACGCCGGGAATGGACCGCAAGGCCGCCGTCAACTTCGCTCGGGTCGGCGCACAAAAACTGTGGGCCGGCACGGTCACGATCCACGCGAATGCCAAGACGGGGGCGCACCATCACGGCCATCTGGAAAGCGTCATCTACGTCATCCGCGGCCGGGCCCGGATGCGCTGGGGTGACCACTTGCAGTTCACGGCGGAGGCGGGCCCCGGAGATTTCATCTATGTGCCACCGTACGTGCCGCATCAGGAAATCAACGCGAGCGCGACGGAAACGCTCGAATGCGTGCTATGTCGCAGCGACGGCGAAACGGTGGCCGTCAACCTGGCCATCGAACCGGTTGAAAAGCCCGAGCTCGTGCTCTGGGTTGATCCGACCCATCCCACCGGCGCCGTTTAGCCGCAATCTGTGAGCCCCGTCCTACGGCGGCGTAGGGCGGTAACTTCCGCCAATGTCGCGTCCGCCTACAGGACGGGTTCAGGCTCAGCCGCTACAAGGGAAGCTGAACCGAAAGGACTCGTATGGCAATCAGCTCGACAAAGATTTTTCCGACCCTGCACCGTGGTGCCGCAGTTGCCGTTGTGGCGACCGCCCTGGCAGCGCTGCTGAGCCCGGTTGCGGCTAGCGCCGGGGCCGTCACTGCGTTCGACGAGGGGACCCCGGTGCGCTTGGCCCAGGCGGGTGAATGCCGGAACTGCGGCGTCGTCCAGTCGGTCACCGTCGTGCAACGGCAGGGCCAGGCCCGCGGCATCGCCGGCACCCAAGTGACGCCAGGCATGGCGATCGGCGGGGTCGTCGGCGGCCTGCTGGGCAACCAGGTCGGGCACGGCAACGGCCGCGCTGCCGCCACGGTGATCGGAGCGGCCGGCGGAGCCTACGCCGGCAATGCGATCGAAAAGAACCGCGTACGCTACACGGCGTATGTGATGCATATCCGCATGCACGACGGCTCGATGCGCTCCGTCGAGCAACGCGGCGCGATCGCCAAGGGCTCGCGGGTGCTTGTCGAAGGCAACACGGCGCGGCTCGCGCCGGTGCACGGTTGAGCGCAAGGCGGGCGGCCGTGCAACGCATGCGCCGACTTCCTGCCGCACTGGCCATCGTGGCCGCGCTGTCGGCCCCTGCGTGGGGCGGCTACGTCAACACGACCGTTGGCGGTCCGCTGCGCCCGGGAGTGTACGGGCGCATCGACATCGGCCGCGCATCGCCGCCGCCGCTCATCTACAACCGTCCCGTGATCGCGTCGCGGATGGTGGCCGCG
>JANXVP010000376.1 GCA_025351615.1 Ramlibacter sp.
TCAATGGGGCCGACTCCAGCCTGGGTCAGGCTTTCGAGAATGCCGCTCCATGCGGCCGTCACGGATTCGGGTCGGTCGACGTGCGACTCGAACACAGCGGTTTCCTGAACCATGTCGTAGACGCCGAACTTGATCGACGAGCTACCCACGTTCAGCGACAAAATATGCATGATTTTTATTGAAAACCTTTCAAGCTTGCTCGTGTGGCACCCCTGTCATCAATGAGAAGCAGCCCCTTGCGCCAGTATAGGTTGGCCAAGGTGACCTCAAGGCGCGAAATCGCGCGGCAGGTCGATGGTGAAAACACATCCCTCGCCAGGTAGGTTACGGACGCTGAGCGTGCTGTCGTTGGCTTCGATGCTGCGCCGGCAGATGCCCAGGCCCAGTCCCATTCCGGCCTTGTTGATGCCTGCCCGCGTGTAGGGTCCGAACATGTCCTGCGGATTGCCGCCCGGGGGGCCGCCGCAGTGATCCTGGACGTCCATCAGGATCCGGTTTTCCTGCGCGTATACACGCAGCGTCACCGTCGAATGTCGGTGGGTGAACTTGAATGCATTTTGCAAAAGGATGCCGAGCGCCGACAGCAACATGTCGCGGTCCGCATTCACCGCCAGGTCGCTGCCGTCCATCTCCACGGAAAACTCACATGCAAGTGCCTTGGCTTCCAGCGAGGCCGAGACGCTGATGTCGGCAACAAGCCCCGCGATCCGCACGTGCTGCCACCGCGGCGGCAGGCCGGCCGTGGCGCGAACATCGGCGAGCGACCGGTCGATCAGTCCACGCAGACCCGTCAAGCTGCGGTCCAGGACGGCTCCCGTGGCGCCGCCCAAGCCGACCTTCCCCGTTTTCAGGGCGCTCACCGCCAGCATTGCGCTGTTGAGGTGGTTGCGCAATTCATGGGCCAGGATTCCCAGGCGTTCGTTGAGCGCCTGCACCTCCCGGTCAACAATGAGATGCTCCTGATTTTCGGTGAATTCCACCATCGCGTCGGCGATTCCGTTGTCCAGACAGCGGTTCAAGGTGCGGAATTCTTCGGTGCGGATCGGCGTTCCGGTTTCAATGGCCAGTCCGGTAATGACCTGGCACAGGTCGCCGTAATCGTGCACCACCTGTTCCACGTTGAAGCCATGCAACAACAGTTCACGTCCGTGTAGTGTCGCAACCTTGCTGATCTCGCCGTTGACGGACGGCGATACCGCCGGCTCGTTTTTCAGCGTCCGGATCAGCTGGTCGAGAAAAAGCGGAATGCCGAAGTGCAGCTGGGCCTCGGCGGCCGGCGGTTCCTTTCGCAGCGCCACCCTCGCTTGGCAGCGCTCTATCAACGGCCCTCGATTGGCGGCCAGGAATTAGTGCAACATATTGTAAGTATTGATGACGTGGCGAACAGGCGTTGTCTCTGGAGGCTGCGCTGGGATGCCGGCGAAGTCTGTGCGCTATCGCACGTAACGCTGGTGCACAGGCACTTTTGGCAAGCACATTCCAGCAACATTCCACCGCGAAGCTTTGTGCGGTACTGGATAAAAATTCCCGGCGCCGCTGATTCTTACGATCCTGTGCCAGTCGCTTGCCAAAGTCGCCCTAAAGCCACATCCCGAAGCCGAATGGACGATTCGCCAGATCCCCGACAGAACTTCCTGCTTGCTGCGCTCCCGCCTGACGAGTATCAGCGCTGGGTGCCAATGCTCGAGCTGGTCGACATGCCCTTGGGCCAGGTGTTGTACGAATCCGGCCTGACGCTGAGCCATATGTACTTCCCGCTCGACGCAATCGTCTCGCTGCTCTACGTCATGGAAAACGGCTCTTCCGCGGAAATCGCGGTGGTGGGCAACGAAGGCCTGGTCGGTGTCTCGCTGTTCATGGGTGGCAATACCACGCCCAGCCGGGCGGTGGTGCAAAGTGGCGGCCGCGGCTTCCGGCTCGAAGCCAAGGCGATAAAGGATGAATTCAATCGGGCGGGCCCGGTGCTGCACCTGTTGCTGCGATACACCCAGGCCCTCATCACCCAGATGGCCCAGACCGCAGTCTGCAACCGCCACCATACGCTGGACCAGCAGTTGTGCCGCTGGCTGCTGCTGAGCCTGGACCGCCTGAAGGGCAACGAACTGGTGATGACGCAAGAGCTCATCGCCAACATGCTCGGCGTGCGTCGTGAGGGCGTGACCGAAAGCGCGCTCAAGCTGCAATCCAGCGGATTGATCCACTATTCCCGCGGCCGCATCAAGGTGCTGGACCGCAACGGGCTCGAGGAGCGGACCTGCGAGTGCTATGCGGTGGTAAAGAAGGAGTACGACAGGCTGTTGCCGGCGACCGTGGCGGTCTGACCGGCCGCGAAGGCCTATGTGTGCTGGCAGACGGACGGGGCGGCGCCCGGCAAGCACACTGGCGACGTTTGAAAACCCCGCAGAACCAGTTGATCGCCGGCCTCCCGGCAAAGACCCGCAACAGCCTGCTCGGGCTGGCTGACAGCGTGGAACTCACGCTGTCACAGGTGCTCTGCGACGCCGATGCTCCGACCCGCCATGTTTATTGTCCAGTGGGCAGCTTCATCTCGCTGGTTGCGGCGGTGCAAGACAGTCCGGGCATCGAAGTCGGCATGATCGGTGCCGAAGGCATGCTGGGAGCGGCTCTCGCGCTGGGTGTGGCGACCAACCCTTTGCGCGCCGTGGTCCAGGGTCCTGGCTCGGCCTGGCGGATCAAGGCGCAGGCTTTTCGCGCCGAGCTCAAGCGCAGCGCGCCGCTCCAGCATGTGGTCAGCCGGTACCTGTACGTCTTGATGTGCCAGCACGCGACTTCGGCAGTCTGCCTGCGCTTCCACCTGATCGAGCCGCGCCTGGCACGGTGGCTGCTCATGAGCCAGGACCGCGCACATTCCGCCCGCTTCCACATCACCCATGAATTCCTGGCCTATATGCTCGGCGTGCGGCGCGTCGGCATTACCAACGCAGCGACAGCATTGCAGCGCCGGGGCTTGATCGACTACCAGCGCGGCGAGATCCATGTTGTCGATCGGACAGGGCTGGAGGCGGCGGCGTGCGCCTGTTACAAGGCCGAGAGAAAGATCTATGCCGACCTTCTGGGCTGAGGCAGATCAGGTCGATTGGATCCCCGACGTCACTTGACCAGCAGCACGGGCATCTCGCACCTGGCCACCACACGTTGGGCGATGCTTCCCATGAAGAAGCGGCCGACCAGGCCGTAGCCGTGCGTCCCCATCACGATCAGATGGACCTTTTCCGTATTCGCCGCTTCCAGGATCTGGTCGCAGGGAGAACCGACCACCCATTTGCAGCGAAACCGGATCGCGTGGTGCTCGAGAAACGCCTTGATCGGCTCGATCACCTTCTCGGCCTCTTCGCGGTGATACTCCGCGACGACCGGGCCGCCGAGCATCGTCTTGACGCGCGCCGGGACGGACGGCTGGACGTTCAGCACGATCAGTTCGCCGTCCGTGCCTGTGAGGCCTTCGTGGGTGACGAGAAAGGCCAGCGCCTTTTTGGTGTAGGTGCTGCCGTCGGCCGCGAGCAGAATCTTCATCGTTGCTCTCCCGCGCTCAACGCAGCACCAGAACCGGCAGCTTGCTGTGGGTCAGCACATGCTGCGTCTCGCTGCCAAGCAACACCCGCTTGATGCCCTTTCGGCCGTGCGAAGCCATGACGATCAGATCGCATTTGTGCTTTTTTGCGGTGGCGATGACCGATTCTGCAACCAGGTTCGAGCGCGCCAGCACGCCTTTTGCCTTCACGCCCTCAGCCTTCGCCGCCCTTTGCACCTCATCGACAACGGCCTGGCCTTTTTCCGTCCACTGTTTTTCGGTCCGTGCGACTTCGGCGTTCGAGACCGAAATCCCGCCTTCGAAATAGCTCATGGGGTAGCGCGGAACGACGTACAGCGCCACCAGTTCGGCGCCGGTGGCTGCCGCCTGCTCGATCGCGCTGTTGACGGCTTTCTTCGACAGTGCCGAACCGTCGGTCGGAACGAGGATGCGCTGGTACATGGATTTCTCCTGGAAGGCGTTGGGTCACCCAGCTTAGGGACGGTGGTCGTTGTTGCGCTTGATCTACGTCAAGCGCAAGCCTTCTCCGCACGAATAGCCTTGCTGCATGCACACGGCCATCCTTTCGCAATCCGGGCCGCCGGTGCGGGCGAGCGCGTGGACGGCGCTCGACGAACGGGCGGAGTGGGAAGAATTCAGCACACCGGCAGCCGGGCAGCCAGGCGCATGGGAATCCGTTCTCGCCATCACCGGAATGCATTGCAGCGCATGCTCGCTGACGGTTGAAGCAGTGCTCTCCTCGCTGCCCGGCGTGCGCCGTGCCGAGGTGAACGGGCCGGCCGCCCTGGCCCGGGTGGTGTGGTCGCCGGAACAGGGCCGCCCCTCCGAGTGGCTGGCCGCCCTCAAGCAGGCCGGCTATGGCGCATTGCCCGCCGGCGACGTGCTCGCGGCGCAGCCCCGCCGACAGGCCGCGCGACTGATGCTCTGGCGCTGGATGGTGGCGGGTTTCAGCATGATGCAGGTGATGATGTATGCCCTGCCTGCCTATGTGGCGGGGCCCGGCGAGATCACGCCCGACATCAACGCCTTGCTGCAGTGGGCCTCCTGGATCCTCACGTTGCCGGTTGTGCTGTTTTGCTGCCAGCCGTTTTTTGCCAGCGCGCTGCGTGACATGCGCCAGGCCCGCATCGGCATGGACGTGCCGGTTGCCCTGGGGATCCTCATCGCTTTTGGCGCCAGCACGGCGACCACCTTCGGCAGCGTCGCCGGCGGCGGGGTCTGGTACGACTCCCTGACGATGTTCGTCTTCTTCCTGCTGTCGGGGCGGCTGCTCGAACTGCGGCTTCGCGACCGCACGGCTGGCGCTCTCGACGCCCTGATGCGCCGGCTGCCGCAAAGCGTCGACAGGAAAACCGCCGCCGGTGTGTTCGAACGGGTCCCGGTGCGCCGCGTTGCGTCCGGCGACCTGATCCGGGTGCTGGCGGGTGAAGTGATCCCGGCGGACGGAACGGTCGAGGCCGGCGAAAGCCGCGTCGACGAAGCCCTGCTCACCGGTGAATCGAAGCCGCTTCTGCGCAGCCGGGGACTCGCTGTGATCGCGGGCAGCCACAACCTCAGCGGGTCGCTGGAAGTGCGGGTGGCACGCGCCGGGCGACAGACCCGCTACGCCGGGATCGTTGCCTTGATGGAGCAGGCATCGCTGCACAAGCCGCGCCTCGCACAGTTCGCCGACCGCATCGCCAGTCCGTTCCTGCTGCTGGTGCTGCTGGCGAGCGCCGGCGCAGCCGCCTGGTGGTGGCCGTACGGTCCGGCCCACGCGATCGGTGTGGCCGTCGCAGTGTTGATCGTGACTTGCCCGTGCGCACTGTCGCTGGCAACGCCCGCGGCCACGCTCGCTGCTGCGGGAGCCCTGGCACGTCGGGGCGTGCTGGTGCGACGGCTGCAGGCCCTGGAGGCTTGCGCCAGGATCGACACGGTCGTATTCGACAAGACGGGCACGTTGACCGAAGACCGCTTCAATGTCACCGCTGTCGTGATCCGGACCGGCGCCGACCTCCAGCAGGTTCACCAGCAGGCGGCGGCGCTTGCCAGCCAGTCGCTGCACCCCGCTTCGCGCGCGATTGCCACCAGCTTCGCGGCCGGACCCTGGTCGGCTGTGCAGGTCAGCGAGATTCCAGGGCAGGGCGTGCGGGGCGATGTCGCGAAGGAACGCTCCTGCAGCAGCCAGTCGCTGAGGCTCGGCTCCGCAAGCTTTTGCGAAGCGCCGCACGCCTGCGCGTCGGATGCGCTGCGGGTACACCTTGCGGACGAGGCCGGATGGCTCGCCAGTTTCGATCTGGACGAGACCCTGCGCAGTGACGCAGCGGCGGCGGTTGCGCAACTGGAGCTGCTCGGAGTCGGCGTCCAGATTCTCTCCGGCGATCGCAGCCAGGCCGTGGGCCGGTTGGCGCGGCGTGCCGGCATCGCCACGTTCAGGGGGGAATGCTCGCCCGAAGACAAGCTGGCGCACCTCCACCTGCTGCAGCAACAAGGCCACCGCATCGCGATGGTGGGCGACGGGCTGAACGACGGTCCCGCGCTCGCTCGCGCGGACCTCTCCGTGGCGCTCGGGCAGTCGGTTCCACTGGCGCAGGGGCAGGCCGATGTCGTGGTGCCCGGTGGGCAGCTGCTGGCGATCGCAGCGGTCTTGCGGCAGGGCCGCCGGGCGCGCCGCATCGTGCGCCAGAACCTGGCCTGGGCGGCTCTTTACAACGCCGTCGGCGTGCCGCTGGCGATCGCGGGGGCCATGCCGCCGTGGCTCGCGGGTCTCGGCATGGCTGCCAGTTCGCTGCTGGTGATCGTCAACTCGGCGCGGCTGGCCCGCCTGCCTGGAGACTGCTGATGGACATCCTGTTCCTGTTGATCCCGCTTTCCGTCGTGTTGGCGCTGGCCATCCTCGTCGCGCTGTCCTGGGCCGTCTGGCGCGGCCAGTTCGAGGCGCTGGATGCCGAAGGCGAGCGCATTCTGCGCGGCGATTGACATTCGTCAAGCCGCCGCAGCCGGCGGGCCGGGACACTGCAGGCCTCTCGACGAAAGTGTCTCCATGAACGAAGAAGCAAAGCCGGCGGCCCAGTACGACGACACCGTCGTGCGGCAGTTCACGCTGATGGCGGTGGTCTGGGGCGTGGTCGGGATGCTGGTGGGGCTGTTCATCGCCGCCCAACTGGCCTGGCCGGAACTGAACTTCGGTATCCCCTGGCTCAGTTACGGCAGGCTGCGGCCGCTGCACACCAACGCGGTGATCTTCGCTTTCGGCGGTTGCGCTCTCATGGGGACCAGCTACTACGTTGTGCAGCGCACTTGCCAGGTGCCGCTGTTCCTGGGCAAGCTGGCGGCGTTCCATTTCTGGGCCTGGCAGGCGGTGATCGTCGCCGCGGCCATCTCGCTGCCGCTTGGCTACACCCAAGGCAAGGAATACGCCGAGCTCGAATGGCCGATCGACATCCTGATCACCATTGCCTGGGTCTCCTACGCCATCGTGTTCTTCGGCACCATCGGCATCCGCAAGGTGCGCCACATCTACGTGGCCAACTGGTTCTACGGCTCCTTCATCATCACGGTGGCGCTGCTGCACATCGTCAACTCCGCCGCGATTCCCGCCGGCTGGATGAAGTCCTATTCGGCCTACGCTGGCGTGCAGGACGCGATGATCCAGTGGTGGTACGGCCACAACGCGGTCGGGTTCTTCCTCACCGCTGGTTTCCTCGGGATGATGTATTACTTCATCCCCAAGCAGGCCGGCCGCCCGGTCTACAGCTACCGCCTGTCCATCGTCCACTTCTGGGCGCTGATCTTCACCTACATGTGGGCCGGCCCGCATCACCTGCACTACACCGCGCTGCCGGACTGGACGCAATCGGTGGGCATGGTGTTCTCGCTGATCCTGCTGGCCCCGAG
>JANXVP010000472.1 GCA_025351615.1 Ramlibacter sp.
TGGGAGGTCGCCGCCGTTTCCACTTTCTTGAAGGGGTCGGCCGGCGGCACGACGGTCGCATCTTCTGCGCGGCGGATGGCCGATTGCAGCGCCGACGCGAAATCACGGGCGGTCGCGAATCGCTGCTCCCGGTCCTTGGCCAGCGAGCGGGCGACGACCGCGTCGATGGCTGTCGGCAGCTTTGCGTTGAACGAGCTGGGCGGCGGCGGTGTATGGCCGATGATCTGGTGAATGATCGAAAAGTCGTTGTCGCCGTCGAAGGGCCGCTTGTCGGTGAGCAACTGGTAGAGCACGACGCCAACCGAAAACAGGTCGGCGCGCGAATCGATCTTCAGACCCTGCACCTGCTCCGGCGACATGTATTTGAGGGTGCCGACCATACTGCCCTGGGTTCGGGTGGCTTCGCCGGAATCCTGGATCCGGGCGACGCCGAAATCGGTCAGCTTGACCCTCCCGCCTGGCTCGATCAGCAGGTTGGCCGGCTTGATGTCCCGGTGCACGATCCCCGCCTTGTGGGCATAGTCCAGCGCCGCCAGCAGGTCGCGGACCATCTTCAGCGACTGTTCCAGCGAGTACCGCACGCCCTGGTCCAGATGGTGCTTGAGGTCGTCGCCCTGGATGTATTCCATGACCAGGAAGGCAATGTCGCCATCGCGGTCGGAGTCATAGACGCTGACAATGTTGGGGTGCTGCAGGCGGGCCGCCGAACGCGCCTCTGTGCGAAAGCGCGCCTCGTATTCGGCAGCCGCTTCTTCCGACAGGTTTTCGACCTTCACGGTCTTGATGGCGACCCGGCGCTCCAGGTTGGGGTCGCGGCCCTCGTACACGACTCCCATTGCGCCCTTGCCGAGAACGCGGACCAGGTCATAGCGGCCAAGCTTTTTGAGACTCACAACAACAAGGTCTTGGTAGAGGAAGGGCCCGATTCTAGCCTGCGCCCCTCAGCCACGCTCACTCAGCGCCCAGGCCTGTCTCGCGTTTGATACGCTGGCTTTCCCGCAGATAAGCCTCGGTGAAGTAACTGTCGAGCAGCTGCTGCACCCATTCGTCCATGCCTTGGCTCTTGTCGGCGTAGTAGCGGCAATAGGCATCCCAGGCCCGCGTGGCCTCGAACAGCTTGCTTCCGCCCCCCAGCAGCCGGTCCTTCAAAGCCGCGGGCGCGAATTCCTGGACGGTCGCTTCCAGGGCGGAGCGGGTCGCTGCCGCCAGAGCCGCTTCGTGGGCCAGCAGCTCGGTCACGATATCGGTCAGCGCCCGTTGCGGGCTCACGAAACCGATGCTGGCTGCGCGCCCGCCAAACAGGTATTGCAGCTTGGTCTGGTGCGGCCAGTGGGTCTTGAGCGGATTGTTGTCCTTGACGGGCACCATGGCAGCACGGTCGTCCCCCTTGACTGGGGTCACCCCAGACGGTGACGCATACAGTTCGAACAAGCCCTCCAGCGCAACCCGGACGGCTCGGCCCGCAGCCTCGAGTTCAGCCGGACTCAGCGCCGCGAGCTTGGTGGTGTCCAGACCCAGGCCCTTGTAGAACGACGAGAGGTCGCCTGTCGCGGCACCCAGAGCCGCGGCCTTCAGGGCGCCACCACCGGAGCCGGGGCCGAACGTGGATTCGAAACCCCAGTCACCGAACGGATCCTCTTCGGGCGTGATCACCGGAGCCGAAACCTCGTCTCGCTGGGGCAGCGCGAGGACGCCCCGCGGCAAGGTGGCGTCGGAAGTCGCGCCTGGATGGTCAAAAACCGCCCAGGGGTCATGCTCGGCGGACTGCGTGGCGGAGCGCACTTCGAGGGTATACCCGCCGATCTTCAGAACCTCCCCCGCCGGCAGCACACCTTTGGCTCCCGGCGGCGCATAGCCGAATGGCATGTCCACGCCGTTGACCGACGACACCACGCGAAAGTTCAGTTCGCCGCCCTCGTTCCACACCGCGAGATGCCGGCGGGAGACCGTCCGTTCGGGATCGGGCAGGTTCACGCTGCAATCGACATCCCGGCCGAGGATCAACTCCGTCTCGCCCCGATGGATTTGCCGCACCGTATCCAGGCCGGGTCCGAAAATGTGAATCTCAAGCGCCATGGAAACGAAGGACCTGCGACTCAGCCCGTGACCGAAAACAGCACCAGGGGCGCGTTCTCCGCGTGCCGGTCGCAGCCCAGCGTGATCTGGCCGTGGCCCACCAGATAGCATTCGGTGCGGCGCAGCACCACCGGTTCGGTCTGGTTGCCCATGTAGACCCAGGTGCCGAAGCTTGACGCGTCGCTGAGCACGAACTGTCCACCGCGCCACTCGATGGCGACATGCAAGCGCGAGACCCGCGAATCGTTGATCGACAGCGACGACGTCACCGCGCGGCCGAGCGTCAGCTTCTCTCCCTGTGGCTCCAGCCGCACCGTCTGGCCGGCTGCCGCAAGCTCGAGAAATCCGCCTTTGCCACGGCCGGCGAACATGGATGCGCCCATCACCGTGGCATCGTTGTCCCGGTCAACCTGCCAGTCCACGCGATAGACCTCGGTGGCATCTGACTTGCCTCGCAGATACATCGGCCCGAGACTGCGCAACTGCTCGCGCTGTGTGGCCGACAGCGCATCGGCCACCCGTTGGGTAGTGAGGATCTGGGAAGCGCCGGCCAGATCTGCCAGGCGGGCCGCGCTGTTGACGGCGTCGCCGTAGCAGTCACCGGCGATTTCGACGACCTCGCCGGTTTCGACGCCCATCTGCATCTGCACCTGACCCAGGGTTCCGCCCGGATAAACCGGCTTCTCCTGCAACCGCTTCTGGATCGCAAGGCAGGCTTCGATGGCATCGGCCTCCAGCGGAAACACCACGAACAAGCCATCACCGAGCAGTTTCACGACCCGGCCGTGGTGTTGCTCGAAGGTCTTGGACATCGCAGTCGTGAGCTGCGTGACAAAGCGCCCGGCGGTCTCGTCCCCGAGGCGCTCGAAGATACCGGTGCTCCCAACCAGGTCAGCAAATACAACGGTGGCCACGATCGAGTCAGCGTCCGCGGTTAATGAAGTGAATAACAGCCATTCGAATTGATTTTATGCGGGCGGCGGCGGAACCCGGCAATCATAAAAAAAGGGTTAGCAGGAAACTCCTGCTAACCCTGGGCACCATTGGTCGGCGTGAAAGGATTCGAACCTTCGACCCCTTGCACCCCATGCAAGTGCGCTACCAGGCTGCGCTACACGCCGACAAGCCAAAGATTATAACCCGGTGCAGGTGTGGGAACGATCGCCGAGTCAGTGCGTCGACGTCAGAAGATCGCGGATTTCGAACAGCTCGCGGCGCACCAGCAGCAGCTTCTGGGACACCAGTTCGCGCTCTTCGACCGGTGTGCTGTCTTCGAAATCCTCGGCGAACGACGAGTCGTCCACTTCGATGACTTCGACACCTTCCAGCATGACCTCCCCGGCCCGGCGCTTGTCGCGCTCCACCTGCACCAGTTCGTGCAGCTTGTTGCGTGCGCCGCTGATCGTGAAACCCTGGTCGTACAGCAAGTCCCGGATGCGGCGGATCATCAGGACTTCGTGGTGCTGGTAATAGCGGCGGTTGCCACGCCTCTTCATCGGCCGCAACTGCGTGAACTCCTGCTCCCAATACCGTAGCACGTGAGGCTTGACGCCACACAGGTCGCTGACCTCACCGATGGTGAAGTAGCGCTTGGCCGGAATCGACGGGAGGGCTTTCTCCATTGAAATCAATGTTGTAGGAGAGGAAGCTGCTAGGTTACTCTAAGTCGACCCGGCATGCCAAGCGCAATCTCGCCGGCCGGCGAGATTTTTTTCCGGCCTCAGACTGGCTCCGCGCCTTCGCCCTGGATCTGTTCCTTGAGCTTGTGGCTGGCATGGAACGTGACGACCCGACGCGCTTCGATCGGAATCGATTCGCCAGTGCGCGGATTGCGGCCGGGACGGGGCGCCTTGGTCCGGATCTGGAAATTGCCGAAACCCGAGATCTTCACGTCCAGCCCTTCCACCAGGCTGTCGGCGACCAGGTCGAAAAAGGCGTCGATCATGTCCTTGGATTCGCGCTTGTTCAGCCCGATCTGCTCGAACAGCAGCTCCGCCAGTTGCGCCTTTGTCAACGCCGGCGTTTCAAGGCTCTCGACCGAGAAGTCCATGGGTACGTCTTCCTCGGTTTTGTGGGTCAGCGCGCTCATTTTCATCCCCGCAGACGGCCACCGACATGGGTGGCGATGCTGTCGACAACGGTCCGGACGGCACCGTCGATCTGCTCATCAGTCAGTGTGGCTTCCGCGCTGCCGAGCGTCAAGCGCACAGCCATGCTTTTCTCGTCGGCCGCCACACCGCCAGAGGCCTGCTTGGGCTTGTACAGGTCGAACAGCAGCGCGTCCCGCAGCAGGCCAGAGGTGTCCGCTGCCTCGATGGCGCTCATCAGGTCAGCGTGGCCGACATGGTCTTTCACGATCACTGCCAGGTCCCGTTCTGCGGGCTGGAAGCGTGGGACCGGCTCGAATCGGGCGACTGGTCGCGCGAGCACCGCCTCGAGATCGAGCTCGAAAAGCACCGGCACCTGGGCAAATTCCCATTGCTGGCGCCAGCGCGGGTGCAATTCGCCGACCACACCGACATCCACGCCCGCTACCTGGATCCGGGCGCAGCGTCCCGGGTGCATGGCGGGATGCCCCCCTGCCAGGAATTGGGCTTTGACGGGCGACAGCAAGGCCTCGACATCGCCCTTGACATCGAAAAAATCGCTTCCCGGCGCCTTGGTGCCCCACTGCAGGCCGTCCACGTCGCCATAGGCGAGGCCCGCGATGCGCATGGGCTGGCGGACGCCCCGGACGGTCGTGTCGCTTGTCGCCACGGACGCGTCGCGCATGAAGACCCGGCCGATTTCAAAGAGCCGGACCCGCTCGGCCTTGCGATCCAGGTTAAGACGCAAGGCCTGCAGCAGCGAACCGACCAGGGACGAACGCATGACACCCATCTGGCTGGCGATCGGGTTGAGCAGGCGAATCGGCGCGCCGTTGCCTGCCAGTTCCCGCTCCCAGTTCTCGTCGACAAAACTGAAGTTGATCGTCTCCTGGTAACCCAGAGCGGCAGCCAGCCGGCGCAATGCGAACCGGCCGCGCTGCGCCTCCGGCTGGGGCCTGGGCGCGATCGGCGCGAGCGGCGGCGTGGTGGGCAGCGTGTCATAGCCGATCACCCGCACCACTTCCTCGATCAGGTCCTCCTCAATTGCAAGATCGAAGCGGTACGGCGGCGGCTTGACTGTGAGCGTGCCCTGGCCCTGCGTCACGTCCAGCCCCAGGCGGGCCAGGGCGTCGGCGCATTCCTGCTGCATCAACGCCATGCCGATGACCTTGCAGGCGCGCGCGATCCGCAGCGTCACCGGCCTGGACTCCGGCAACCCGACCAGGTGGTCGTCGACAGGCCCGGCCTCGCCACCGCAAATGGCAAGGATCAGCCGGGTGATGTGCTCCAGATGCTCCACCGTCGTGCTCGGGTCCACGCCCCGCTCGAAGCGGTGCCCGGCTTCGGTGGAGAAGTTGAAGCGGCGCGAACGGCCCTGGATCGCACTGGGCCACCAGAACGCCGCCTCGACATAGACGTTGGTGGTCGTGTCGGACACCGCCGTCGCGTCGCCGCCCATGATGCCCGCGAGCGACTCCACCTGCGCCTGGTCGGCAATGACGCCAACGGCTTCATCGACTGTGACCGTGGCGCCGTTCAGGAGCTTGAGCTGTTCGCCGGCCCTGCCCCAGCGCACGTCGAGCCCGCCGTGGATCCTGTCCAGGTCGAAGATATGCGAGGGCCGTCCGAACTCGAACATCACGTAGTTCGAGATGTCCACCAGCGCTGTCACGCTGCGCTGGCCGCAGCGTGACAGCCGCTCGACCATCCAGCCCGGAGTCTGCGCCCTGGGGTCGACGCCGCGCACGACCCGGCCCGAAAAGCGCCCGCACAGGTCGGGCGCACTGACCTTGACCGGCAGCGTGCCTGCGTGCGTCGGGGCCACAGCTTCGAACTTCGGCGGCTTGAGCGGCGCGCCGGTGAGCGCAGCGAGCTCCCGCGCCACCCCATACACGCTCAAGGCATGCGCCAGGTTGGGCGTGAGCTTGAGCGTGAAGATGGTGTCGTCGAGCTTGAGGACCTGCCGCACGTCGACACCGATCGGCGCACCGGCTGCCAGTTCCAGCAAGCCGCCGTGGTCATCGCCCAGCCTCAGCTCGCGGGCTGAGCACAGCATGCCCTGGCTCTCGACGCCGCGCAGCTGGCCGACCTTGATCAGGAACGGCTTGCCGTCGTCCCCAGGCGGGAGTTCGGCGCCGACCAGCGCGCAGGGAACCTTGATGCCGGCGCGCGCGTTCGGTGCGCCGCAAACGATGTGGAGCAGAACGCCTTCGCCCACATCGACCAGGCAGACGCGCAGGCGATCGGCGTTGGGATGCTGGGCGGCTTCCCTGATTTCGCCGACCACAATTCTGGTGAAGGGGGGCGCGACCGGACGCAGGGCTTCGACCTCCAGCCCGCCCATGGTCAGCGTGTCGGCCAGCTGCTGCGTGGTCAGGGGCGGATCGCAGAATTCGCGCAGCCAGGACTCGGGAAATTGCATGTTTTTGTGGCGGAAGTCGGGTTAGCGGAACTGGCCGAGAAAACGGATGTCACCGTCGAAGAACAGGCGCAGGTCGCTCACCCCGTAGCGCAGCATGGTGAGCCGGTCCGGCCCCATGCCGAAGGCAAAGCCGAGGTAGCGCTCGGGATCCAGACCCATGTTGCTCACGACTGTCGGGTGGACCTGGCCGGAGCCCGCGACTTCGAGCCAGCGGCCGGCCAGCGGACCGGTCTGAAACTGGATATCGATCTCGGCGCTGGGCTCGGTGAACGGAAAGAAACTGGGACGGAAGCGCAGGGCCAGGTCGCCGCTCTCGAAAAAGGTCCGGCAGAAATCCGTGAACACCACCTTCAGGTCCTTGAAGCTCACGTTTTCGCCCAGCCACAAGCCTTCGCACTGGTGGAACATCGGCGAGTGTGTCGCATCGCTGTCCACGCGGTAGGTGCGGCCCGGTGCGATCACGCGAATCTCGGGCATGACGGGCTGGCCGGCGTATTTCTTGACGTGCTGGTGGGCGTAGCGCACCTGCATCGGGCTGGTGTGCGGACGCAGGTTGTAGGCGATGCCATCGTCGCCGTCGATATCGACGTAGAAGGTGTCCTGCATCGACCGCGCGGGATGGTTGGGCGGATTGTTCAGCGAAGTGAAGCTGTGCCAGTCGGTTTCGATCTCGGGCCCGTCCGCGACGTCGAAGCCCATGCTGGCGAAAATCTGCTCGATCCGTTCCATGGTCAGGCTCACCGGGTGCAGGCTGCCCGCTGCGCGCCGCCGTCCGGGCAAGCTCACATCCAGTGCTTCCACCTTCAACTGGACGTCAAGCTCACGGTCGGCGAGGGCTTGGCGGCGCTGAACCAGCGCCGCTTCGATCGCCTGCTTGGCCAGGTTGATCGCCGCGCCCCGGACCTTTTTGTCGTCCACGCCGAGGGCTGCCATGCCTTTCATCAACTCCGTGACGCGCCCGGACTTGCCCAGGAACTGCGCCTTGGCGTTTTCCAGCTCCGCGGGGGCCTGGGCTTTTGCAAAGGCGTCGCGGGCACTATCGACGATGGAATCGAGCTCGTTGGTCTGCATAAATTGAAAAGGGCCAGTGCTCATGCCCTGGCCCCTGTCCTTGTGTGTTGCACCTGGCGCCGTCGCGAGGGACAGCGCCGCCAACTCAAGCAGCCAGCCTGGCCTTGACCTGCTCCACGATGCCGGCAAAAGCGGCCTTGTCGTGCACGGCGATGTCCGCCAGCACCTTGCGGTCGATCTCGATTCCGGCCTTGCGGATGCCGTTGGCGAACTGGCTGTAGGTCAGGCCGCACTCGCGGGCTGCGGCGTTGATCCGCGCGATCCAGAGCTGGCGGAAGACGCGCTTCTTGGTCCGGCGGTCCCGGTAGGCATACTGCCCGGCCTTCATCACCGCTTCTTTGGCGATCCTGAAGACGTTGCCGCGGCGGCCGCGGAAACCCTTGGCGAGGGCGAGAACTTTCTTGTGGCGGGCGCGAGCCGTGACACCACGTTTGACGCGAGGCATGTGATTACTCCTTGTTCGTCAGTTGATCAGATGCCACGGCCGGGCAACATGGCGGCCATCGAAACCATATTGGTCTCATGAACCGAGATGGCACCGCGCAGGTGACGCTTGTTCTTGGTGGTCTTCTTGGTCAGGATGTGACGCTTGAAGGCTTGACCGCGCTTGACGGTACCACCGGGACGAACGCGGAAACGCTTTTTCGCGCCGCTCTTGGTCTTCATCTTGGGCATGTGCATGCTCCTTTAACATTGTGCTCGTGAGGCGCCGCGAATGCTTTCCGCGTCTTGTTGGCCCCGAGCCACTTTTGAGTGCCTGGCCTTTCAGCCCTGCACTTCTGGAAAGCCCGAAGGCTCTCCGTCATCGCTGCACCGGCGACCGGCCGATGCAGCAGTGACTGGTTACGCCGAAGCGGGTTGAATCGCTTCGGCTGCGGCCTTGACAGCCACTTTTTTCTTGCCCGGCGCGATCATCATGATCATCTGCCGTCCTTCCAGCTTGGGGAACTGTTCCACCAGGATCAGGTCGCCCAGTTCATCGCGGATCCGGTTGAGCAGCGCCATCCCGATCTCCTGGTGCGTGATCTCGCGGCCCCTGAAGCGCAACGTGATCTTGCACTTGTCGCCTTCGGCCAGGAAGCGCCGGATGTTGCGCATCTTGATGTTGTAGTCACCGTCGTCGGTGCCCGGGCGGAATTTGACTTCCTTGATTTCGATGACCGTCTGCTTGGCTTTCGCTTCGGCCGCCTTCTTCTGCTCCTGGTACTTGAACTTGCCGTAGTCCATCAAGCGGCAAACCGGGGGGATTGCGGTGGCGGCAATTTCAACCAGGTCCACGTCCGCCTCACCGGCCAGGCGCAGGGCCTCGGCAATGCTGACGATGCCCAGGGGCTCGTTTTCCGGCCCCGAGAGGCGTACTTCCGGGGCCATGATTTCCCGGTTCAGGCGGTGCTTGCGTTCCTCGCGTTGGCGGCGGTCGCGAAATTCAGTAGCGATGGTCCAAATCCTTCAATTCATAGGCCACGACATGTGGCGCACGCCGCCCCGGTGCACGCCGCAAGAGCTTCATTCAAAACCTTGAATCAGCTTTTGTTGTGGATGTCCTGAGCGATCCTTTGCAAGAACGCATCGACGGACATCACACCGAGGTCCTGGTTGCCTCGGGCGCGCACTGCGACAGCCCCTGCGGCCTTCTCCTTGTCGCCGACGACAAGGATGTATGGCAGCTTTTGCATCGAGTGCTCCCGTATTTTATACGTAATTTTCTCGTTACGCAGGTCCAGGCTCACCCTAAGCCCTTGATTTTTCAGCGTTTTGACCAGTTCCCGGGCGTAATCCGCCTGTGAATCGGTGATATTGAGCACCGCGACCTGCACTGGAGCCAGCCAGGCGGGTAGCGCGCCGGCGTGCTGCTCGATCAGGATTCCGATGAACCGCTCCATGCTGCCCACGATCGCGCGGTGGAGCATCACCGGGCGGTGCCGGGCGCCGTCTTCGCCCACGTACTCCGCGTCCAGCCGCTCCGGCATCGAAAAGTCGACCTGCATCGTGCCGCACTGCCATTGCCGGCCGATCGCGTCCTTGAGCGTGTACTCGATTTTGGGACCATAGAATGCGCCGTCGCCGGGCACGATCTCGAAGTCGCAGCCCGATGCCCGCAGGCTTTCCATCAGCGCGTGTTCGGCCTTGTCCCAGCTTTCGTCAGAGCCGATCCGCTGGGCTGGCCGGGTCGCCACCTTGTAGATGATGTTGTGGAAGCCGAAGTCCTTGTACACGCGTTGCAACAACGCCGTGTATTGCGTGCACTCCGGAAGGATGTGCTCCTCGGTGCAGAAGATGTGGCCATCGTCCTGGGTGAAGCCGCGCACCCGCATGATGCCGTGCAGGCCGCCGGTGGGTTCGTTGCGGTGGCACTGGCCAAATTCGCCGTAGCGCAGCGGCAGGTCCCGGTAGCTCTTGATACCCTGCTTGAAGATCAGGATGTGGCCGGGACAGTTCATCGGCTTGAGCGCATACTCGCGCTTTTCCGACTCGGTCGTGAACATGTTTTCGCGGTACTTGTCCCAGTGGCCGGTCTTCTCCCACAGCGTTTTGTCCAGCAGCTGCGGTCCCTTGACTTCCTGGTAGCCGTTGTCGCGGTAGACGCGGCGCATGTACTGCTCGACTTCCTGCCACAGGGTCCAGCCCTTCGGATGCCAGAACACCACGCCCGGGGCGTGGTCGTCGATGTGGAACAAGTCGAGCTCGCGCCCGAGCTTGCGGTGATCGCGCTTCTCGGCCTCTTCCAGCATCGTCAGGTACTGCTGCAGGTCGTCCTTGGTCGCCCAGGCCGTGCCATAGATGCGCTGCAGCATCTCGTTGCGGTGGTCACCGCGCCAATAGGCGCCCGCCACCTTCATCAACTTGAAGAACTTCAGCTTGCCGGTGCCGGGTACGTGCGGCCCGCGGCACAGGTCCTCGAAACCGCCTTCGCGGTACAGCGAGACGTCTTCATTGGAAGGAATGCCGGCGATGATCTCCGCCTTGTAATGCTCGCCCTGACCCTTGAAATAAGCCACGGCCTCGTCGCGGGGCAGCACGCGCCGGGTGACCGGCTCGTCCTTCGCCGCCAGTTCGGTCATGCGCTTTTCAATCGCCGCGAGGTCTTCCGGCGTGAAGGGCCGCTTGTACGAGAAGTCGTAGAAGAAGCCGTTCTCGATCACCGGACCGATCGTGACCTGCGCTTCGGGAAAGAGCTCCTTGACCGCGTAGGCCAGCAGGTGCGCGGTCGAATGGCGGATCACGTCCAGGCCCTCCGGATCTTTCGCCGTGATGATGGACAAGGACGCGTCGGCGGTGACGGTGTAGCTGGTATCGACCACCTTGCCGCCGACCTTGCCGGCCAACGCGGCCTTCGCCAGGCCGGCGCCGATGGAGGCCGCCACCTCGCCCACGGTGACAGGGCCGGGATATTCGCGTTGGGAACCGTCGGGGAGCGTGATGTGGATCATGGATGAAGACGTCGGGGGCAAAATAAAAAAGCGCGGCCGTCAGCCGCGCTTTTGTGTGGGAACCTGATGGGATTCAGTGCACGCGACTACGCGACCTCCTGGAGGGTCGTTGCGGTTTGCGGAGTAGTTCGCGGTGTCATAACCAGGGTGCCTTTCTCGCTCTTGTCAGGCTGCGGGTGGCAGCGCAGTTCATTTTACCCCGCCCGGATGAAACCCGTCCCGCCGCAGCGGTCGCAGGGTGTGATGACCGTCTGCTTTTCGACCTCGATATTCTCGTTGATGTTCTCGCTGTCGATGCGGAACTCGCCGGTGCCGCCGCAGTCCGGACAGCGCGCCTGGTTCAGCGCAGCGGCGTCGAAAGCACCTGTATCCTGGATCGAAGCTCCCATGACCGTGTACCCCGGTGGAATAACAGGGCCCCACTCTACGCCCAAAGGGCGACCGGAACTCGGCGCACCACCCGGACACCCGTAAAGACAGGCCCGAAGGCCTGTGTCCGACGCTCGCGCCAATGCTTCAGGCAGCCTTCTTGTGGTCGAAGAACTGCTCGTCTTCGGTCGATCCCTTGAGGGCCGCCGTGGAGGCGTTGGCCTCGATGGTGGTGGTCACCGCATCGAAGTAGCCCGTGCCGACCTCGCGCTGGTGCTTGACCGCGGTGAAGCCCTTGGCAGCCGCCGCGAATTCCGCCTGCTGCAATTCGACGAAAGCGGTCATGTTGTTGCGCGCATAGCCGTAGGCCAGATCGAACATCGCGTAGTTCAGGCTATGGAAGCCGGCCAGCGTGATGAACTGGAACTTGTAGCCCATGGCGCCCAGTTCCTGCTGGAACCTGGCGATCGTCGCGTCGTCCAGGTTCTTCTTCCAGTTGAAGGATGGCGAACAGTTGTACGCCAGCAGCTTGCCCGGGAACTTCGCATGGATCGCATCGGCAAACGCCTTGGCGAAAGCCAGGTCCGGCGTGCCGGTTTCGCACCAGAGCAGATCGACGTATGGTGCATAAGCCAGGCCACGGCTGATGGCCTGGTCGATGCCGTTCTTGCTGCGGTAGAAGCCTTCGACAGTGCGCTCCCCGGTGAAGAAAGGCTTGTCGATCGGGTCCACATCGGTGGTCACGAGGTCGGCTGCTTCCGCGTCGGTACGCGCCAGCAGGATGGTGGGCGTGCCCATCACGTCCGCCGCCAGCCGCGCGGCGACCAGCTTGGACACGGCTTCCCGCGTCGGCACCAGCACCTTGCCGCCCATATGGCCGCACTTCTTGGCAGCCGCAAGCTGGTCTTCGAAGTGCACGCCGGCGGCGCCGGCCTCGATCATCGCCTTCATGAGCTCGAACGCGTTGAGGACGCCGCCGAATCCGGCTTCGGCGTCGGCCACGATCGGCGCGAAGTAGTCGACGAAGCCTTCGTCACCCTGGCTCTTGCCCTCGCTCCACTGGATCTGGTCGGCGCGCGTGAAGGTGGCGTTGATCTTCTTCACGACCTTGGGCACCGAGTCCACCGAGTACAGCGACTGGTCAGGGTACATCTCGCCATTGGTGTTGGCGTCTCCAGCCACCTGCCAGCCCGAGAGGTAGATCGCCTTGAGGCCGGCCTTCACCTGCTGCATGGCCTGGTTGCCGGTCAGCGCGCCCAGCGTATTGACGAACGGCTCGGTGTTGATCAGGTTCCACAGTTTCTCGGCGCCGCGGCGGGCCAGCGTGTGATCGATCTGCACCGAGCCACGCAGCCTGACCACATCGGCGGCGCTGTAGCCGCGCTCGATGCCCTTCCAGCGCGGGTTTTCCGCCCAGTCCTTTTCGAGCTGGTCGATCTGCTGCTGCCGTGTCAGGTGGGTCCAGTTGCTCATGAAGTTCACTCCGGTTGATTGAAAACTTGTGCGGTTACGTTGCAGATCCAGCGCGATTGCACTGGGTCAACTTTAAGTCTTGTAGAAGACCCGATGGTCTCTTATGTCTTATAGAAGAGAATAAGTTTTTCTCTTTCAAATCAACAAGTTAGCGACTTCATTTCGCAACGTAAAACCTTGTTTCTCATATTGAGAAATTATTCCGCAGTGCAGCACGATGCTATTTCATGATGCGGAACCCATTTGCACGGGATGCCCAGCCCGGGCAAGTTCTGCTGGGGCATCATCAGCGGCTTCGCGAGCAACGCCACCCCTTCCACCGAACGCGCCATCTTGAGCTCCCAACCCAGCCGCCCTGTGGCGTTCCTGTGCCTGGCCCTGAGCATGGCACTCGTGGGAAGCTATGTGGCCCTGTCCAAGCCGCTCGTCGCCGCCATTCCCGTGTTCCTGCTGGCGTGGATGCGCTTCGGCATCGGCGGCGCCGCCATGCTCCACTGGTTGCGCAAGCCGGCGGGCGAGCCGCCCATGACGGCGCAGACCCGGCGGCTGCTGTTCCTGGAGTCCTTCCTCGGTAACTTCCTGTTCTCGATCTGCATGCTGTTCGGTGTCAGCCTGACCAGCGCCGTGTCGGCGGGCATCATCATGGCCTCGATCCCCGCGCTGGTCGCTGTCATGAGCTGGACGTTCCTGCGCGAGCGCATCGGCCCGCGCACCTGGGCCGCGGTGGCCTGCGCCGCCGCCGGCATCGGGCTGCTGGCGCTGGCGCAGCCGGACTCTGACGGGCCCCGGGCAGAAACCCGGACCGCGGATTCGTGGCTGGGCAACCTGCTGGTGTTCGCAGCCGTCGTCTGCGAAGCAGCGTATGCGGTGATCGGCAAGAAGTTGACCGGCACGCTCGGACCGAAGCGGATCACCTCCATCATCAACCTCTGGGGCTTTGCACTGGTCACTCCGTTCGGCCTGTACGCTGCCCGGAGCTTCGATTTCGGCGCGGTGCCGGCCGGCATCTGGCTGCTGCTGCTGTTTTATTCATTGGCCGCCAGCATCGGGACGGTCTGGCTCTGGATGACAGGGCTCAAGGTGGTCCCCGCATCGCAGGCAGGCGTGTTCACCGTCATGTTGCCGATCTCTGCCGCGCTCGTCGGGGTGTTCGGTCTGGGCGAGAGACTGGGCGGCGCGCAACTGCTGGCATTCGGCATCGCCCTCGCCGGCGCCCTGCTCGCGACGCTGCCTGCACGCATACCGGGCGTGACGCCCGCCGCGTCGCAATGATTCCCGGACTCGCGCGGTCGGAAAAACTCTTGCGGTGACGCGATGTTGATCGCGGTTCCTCTCGCGCTGGGTGAGCATGGCGCGCGGCGCCGCGCTGGTCCCGCCTGGACACGCATGACCGCAGCGCAGGGCGCCGCATCTGGCGTGCGCATTTGTCCCCGCGCGAGTTTTTTCTCATCTTCAGAGGGAAAACAGGTTGAAAACGGCAACGCAAAAAACAACACGCCAGAGCGAAAAAAGTGCGTTTTCGCTTGGAAACACGTTTTTTCTCCAGTAGCATCCGCAATGCCAGAGGGAATGCAGGTTCTCGCTGGTGATTAATCAACTTCTAGAAGGAAATAATCATGGCAACTGCGAAAAAAGCTGCGGCAAAAAAATCAGCCGCGAAGAAGTCTCCGGCAAAGAAGGCTGCGCCGGCAAAAAAGGTAGCGGCGAAGAAGGCACCCGCAAAGAAGGCGCCGGCCAAGAAGGTAGCTGCGAAAAAGGCAGTGCCAGCAAAGAAGGCAACTGCGAAAAAGGTTCCGGCCAAAAAGCGCACGCCCAACGCCGCCTTCATGAAGGCGCTGACCCCCAGCCCGCAACTGGCCGCTGTGGTGGGCTCCGCTCCGCTGCCGCGCACCGAAGTCGTGAGCAAGCTGTGGGCCTACATCAAGAAGAACAAGCTGCAGGACTCCGTGAACAAGCGCATGGTCAACGCCGACGCCAAGCTGAAGGAAATCTTCGGCAAGGCGCAAGTCTCGATGTTCGAGATGGCTGGCCTGATCGGCAAGCACGTCAAGTAAGCACCAGCCGCAAGGCTGTGCGAAAGGCCGGTGCAAACCGGCCTTTTTTTTAATCTTTTATTTCGGCACCTCATGGACTTCCTCGAAAGCATCGCGCGAAAAACCGCCCCGGCCGCCGACTACTGGTCGGTGCGGGGCGTCTCGGAGCAGTCGGAGCGGCTGGTGGTGCGCCAGGACGTCGCCGAGGCGCCGTCGCGCCAGACCGATGTCGGCGCCATGGTGTCGGTGGTGCGCGACGGCGCGATGGGCTACGCGGCGACCAGCGACCTGACCGAAGCGGGCCTGAAGCGCGCGTTCGACCAGGCCATCGCCCTGGCGAATGCCGCCGCCGGGCGGAGCGTCTTCGATTACCGCAACGTCGAGCTGCCGGGCGGAGCCGGCCAGTACCGGTCGCCCAACGAGCGTCCGGTGGCGCAGCTGTCGCTGGGCGACCGCTTCGCGCTGCTGCAGCAGGTCTGCGCCAGCGCGGACCTCGGCGACGCCATCGTCGACCGCACGGCGTCGCTCTGGACCACCCACACCGACCAGTTGCTGGTCACCGCCGGCGGCGGCCGCATCGAGCAGTCCTGGGATTTCGTGGTGCCGACCATCACAGTGGTTGCGAGCGCCAGGGGCGACACCCAGACCCGCTCCTCCGCTGGCCAGTACAACGGCTTCTGCCAGCAGGGCGGCCTGGAAGTGCTGGACCGGGCCGGCTTCGCCACCGACGGCCCGCGCGTTGCGCGCGAGGCGCTTGAACTGGTGCACGCGCCCAACTGTCCGGCCGGCGAGATGGACGTGATCCTCATGCCCGACCAGATGATGCTGCAGATCCACGAGAGCATCGGCCACCCGCTGGAGCTGGACCGGATCCTGGGCGACGAGCGCAACTTCGCTGGCACCAGTTTCGTCACGCTGGACATGTTCGGCCACTACCAGTACGGCAGCCCGCTGCTGAACGTCAGCTTCGCGCCCGACCTGCGCGAACAGTTCGCCAGCTTCGCCTTCGACGACGAGGGCGCGCCAGCGCAACGCGAGTGGATCATCCATCGAGGCGTGTTGAAGCGGCCACTGGGCGCAACCGTGTCGCAGGCCCGGGCCCGCGCCCTGCACGGCAAAGACGGCGAGCTGGGCGGTGTCTCCACAGCACGCGCCTGCAGCTGGAACCGGCCGCCGATCGACCGCATGAGCAACCTCAACATCGAGGCCGGCGACGCCAGCCTGGACAGCATGATCGCCAGCATCGAATCGGGCATCCTGATGCGCACCAACTCCTCATGGAGCATCGACGACTCGCGCAACAAGTTCCAGTTCGGCTGCGAATACGGGCAGCTGATCCGCCAGGGCAAGCTGGCCGGCGTGGTCAAGCGCCCCAACTACCGCGGCATCTCGGCCAGCTTCTGGCGCTCGCTGTCGATGGTGGGCGACGCCAGCACCCTCGAGGTGATGGGCACGCCGTATTGCGGCAAGGGCGAGCCCAACCAGGTGATCCGGGTCGGCCATGCGTCGCCGGCCTGCAAGTTCAGCGCGGTCTCGGTGTTCGGGGGAGCGCACTGATGAAGGCGTATTTCGAGCAGCTGGCCGATGCTGTCTGTTGCGACACGGCGGGCGCCGAGCGAGTGAGCCTGGCGTTCAGCGCCGAGGCATCCGACTTCATCCGCTTCAACCGCGCGAGCGTGCGGCAGGCCACCCACGTCGAGCAACGCTACGGCAGCGTTTCGGTGGTCGCGGGCGGGCGCCGTGCCACTGGCAGCCTGAGCCTGACCGGGGAGCTCGCCAACGACACGGAGGCCCTGCTGGCCGAACGCTCCACCCTGCTCGGCCAGTTGCCGCTGGTGCCCAAGGACAAATACCTGCTGCTCCCTGCAACCCCGGTGTCGAGCCAGCGCAGCAGCACGGGCCGGCTGCCGACGGCCAGCGACCTGATCGAAGCGGTCCGGCGCCATGCAGGGCAAACCGACCTCGTGGGCTTCTATGCTGGCGGTCCGGTGGTCCGGGCCTTTGCGGACAGCCGCGGGCAGCGCAACTGGCACGAGGTCGACAGTTTCCTGTTCGAGTGGAGCTTGTACCGGGACGGCGACCAGGCCGTGAAGTCCAGCTATGCGGGCAGCGTGTGGGACGATGCCCAACTGGCCGCGAAGATGGTGCAGGCCCGGGAGCAATGCGCGATGCTCGCCCGTCCGATCAAGACCCTGGCGCCGGGCGACTACCGCGTGTACTTCAGCCCGGTCGCGGTGGCGGACCTGCTCGGCACGCTGTCCTGGGGCGGCTTCGGGCTCAAGGCCGTCAAGACCGGCGTGTCCACGCTGGTCAAGCTGCACCGCGGCGAGGCCGCGCTGCATCCTTCTTTTTCACTGACCGAAGCCACTGCCGGCGGCATCGCCCCGTCGTTCCAGGACGACGGCTTCGTCAAACCGGAGGCGGTGCCGCTGATCGACGCCGGCCGCATCGCCGGAAACCTCACGGCCCCCCGCAGCGCGGTGGAATACGGTGTGGCCAGCAACGGTTGCAGTGCCGACGAATCGCCGGAGTCGCTCGCGCTGGCCACCGGAATGCTGCCTGAATCCGAGGTGCTGCGCACCCTGGGCACTGGCGTCTACATCAGCAACCTGCACTACCTGAACTACAGCGACCGCCAGGCCTGCCGCATGACCGGCAT